>CP065001.1:4200000-4500000 GCA_016700155.1 Ignavibacteriales bacterium | reverse complement strand
ATATGAACCTGTTCCGCCTGGTGTAGGAATAACCACGCCAATAGCGCTGATGCTCATTAGTATCCATCCCATTTCAAATGAAACAGTCTTAATATTTTCCATTCCAAGTGTAAAAAAACCGACATAAGCATTGAGTGCGTAAACCAGCATCATAACCACGCTGATGCCGAAAGTAAGTAAATAATTTCGCGCACCTTTTAAACTTGCAAACCCTTCGGTTAATAAACTGAATATGTGTGCGGATTTTTGTGCTGCCGTTGCGGAGAATAATCCAATGATCCGGATTATCAGGTTATAAAATTTTTCTTTTAGGAAAATAATCAGATATAAAATTATAATTACTGCAGCCATAATAACCGCTGTAATTATAAGTGAGGATTTTAACCATGGAAAACTCTCATAAAGATTACCGCTCCATATAAGTACTGACACCATAACAGTAAGACAAAGAAAAACTATGTCTATCACTCGCTCAACAATTACAGTCCCAAACATTGATGATCTGGAAAGTCCCTCCCACTTACCTATGAGCACTGCGCGGGTAACTTCACCCAATCTTGGTATTACACAATTAACACCATACCCAACCATCATCGCGCCAAAAAGATTTTTTAATTTTGTATCCGGTTTAACTGACTTAAGAATGATTTGCCAGCGAAAAGCTCTTAGAAAATGGGACAGATACTGCAGTAAGATAAATACTCCTACCCATAACACCGAGGCACGTGATGAAATGTTTATAACCTCACTAAAGTCGACACCATAAAATGCGATATAGAGAAATACACCTGTTAAAAGAAGTGAAAGGATTAATCGCAGTATCCGCACCAGGTGGATAGATTTTTTATCGTTACCTGAGGTCAATAACGGTGCTTCCTTCCGGAGCAGTAAAAGAAAATTTTGAATCGGTGAGGTTTGAATTTAGTTTATATCCCGAAATTGTAACATCAGTTTTATTTGAAGTGAGATCTTCAAATATTACACGGGTTATCAGATTGTTTTTATCAATCCATATTGAAATATTTTTAAAATTGCTTGTTGCACTTTTGGGAGTGAGGCTGAGTATTTTCTGGTCGGGTTTACTAATGTCCTTAACAATAGAATTTTCGGGGTAATCATATATAAGTTTATTCAATGACAATGCAAATGGATCTGAATCATCATAACTGCTGATAATAACTTTATTCTCCCGTTTATTAAAGTTCCAGGTTGTTTGGCCGTCAGTGATAATAGTAAGATTATTGAATTCAATCCTGAGTTTCTGCTCTTTTTTAAAAAAGAATTTACCCTTTGCTGATTTACCTCCTGAAATAACCTGAGTAAAATCCGCGCTAACATCGCTAATAGTGTTATACTTTTCCTGAACAGTTTTAAGTATGTTTTCGCCGCTCTCCTGCGTAAAAACCGGAAGAATAAAACAAGAGGTTATTAATAGAATTCCAAATATCTTCATTAAATAAGCCTAATTGATTAAAATGCTGATTAAATTTAAGAATAATTCAGTACAGATAAAATTTATGAATGAACCCCATACTGAAATTTTAACACTTGAATAATATGTTGATTTTCATACTGCCTTTTGAAAGATTTGAAAGTGAAAAATGATCATAAATAATTTAGTTAAAGAAATCTTTTT
Source organism: Ignavibacteriales bacterium (assembly GCA_016700155.1). Classification (NCBI taxonomy): domain Bacteria; kingdom Pseudomonadati; phylum Ignavibacteriota; class Ignavibacteria; order Ignavibacteriales; species Ignavibacteriales bacterium. Next base: position 4,498,364 of record CP065001.1, on the reverse strand, counting down.
CAACTATTTTTGATGCTGTTAAATTGAGAAATTCTAAAAATGGAATTAAGATGCGAATTTACCACTACCTGATTATTGTAATATTCATTTTTATTTGGGGATGCAAAGAGGATCCACCCGTTGAACCGGATACATCAATTGCACCTGAAGTTAAAATTGTCTGGCCGCCGAATGGTTCAAATGTTTTAGATACTACATACCTTACAATTGATGCTACGGATGACAAAGGAGTTACAAAGATTGAGATATTTATAGATAATATAAATTATGAAGCTTTAACGATGACAATAAAACCTTACCGGGCAATCATCAATGCAGAATACTACGATCCATCGACACCTCACACAATTATAGCCAAAGCCTATGATGGGGATCAGAATGTGACGAGTTCAGAGGAAATATCGATAAACACTTTTCAATTTCAACCAACAAATCTTATTGCCACTTTAACATCCGACACATCTGTAACATTAAGATGGAGAGATAACAGTAATGTTGAGTCGGGTTTTGAGATCGAACAAAAAACACAGAGCGGTAATTGGGCTCATTTGACATTTGCAGATTCTAATATTACGACATTAGCAGTACCAGGAATATATTTAACGTCTGAAGTTTATTCATTTAGAATCAGGTCGTTCAACAGCAATACAACCAGTACATACTCAGATATTGATACTGCTAAACTTGTAGTTCCAGTACCCAATAATATCAAGCTCAAATCGCAGACCAGTCATTCAATTTTGTTATCATGGAATGATAACTGCAATTTCGAAACCGGATATCAAATTGAACGGAGCTTAAACAATCAACCATTTATTGAAATTGGCGAAACGGGAATTAGTCAGTCAACTTTCATTGTTAGTGGTTTGGATACAGCATTCACTTACAAGTATCGGGTTAGGACCAAAACTTCGCATAATGTTTCAGTTTATTCCGAGGTCATAAATTCAGATTTTCTTTTGTCAGGAGTTTTTAGAAAATTTTTACTTGCACATACAGGAACACTTAGATCAGGAGTGATTACTCACGATGATCAATTTGCAATTACCAGCGCAGATGATAAAACTATAAAAATTTTCAGTACTGAAACTGGCAGTCTTGTAAGATCTATTGACGCACATGATCTTACCATTTACAAACTTGCTTTGTCGCCCGATGGTAATACAATCGCAAGTGCCAGTGATGATAAAAAAATTAAACTTTGGCGAATTTCAGATGGAACACTTCTCAGGACTCTTGAAGGTCATGAATTAGGGGTTTTATCTCTTAGTTTCAGTCATGATGGAAGTAAGTTGGTGTCCGGTGGCAAAGACGCAAAAGTTATTCAATGGAATCTCCAGGATGGTTCCTTAATTGATTCGATGATTGGACATTCATCTTTTATTTATAGTGTAAAATATTCACCAGACGATCAGAAGATTTACAGCGCCAGCTACGATAGATTTATTAAAGTTTGGGATGCTGCAAGTGGAAATCAACTGGCAAATTTAACGGGGCATCTTGGAGGAATATTTGGAATGGATATTAGTTCAGATGGTCAGCAACTGGCAACTGTAAGTAATGACCGATCATTAAAACTGTGGAATTTAAATACCAATTCAATTATCAAATCAATTCCGGCACACAGTAATGTAATTTATTCCGTTGCTTATACATCAAGTGGTAAAGCACTTGCGACATGCAGCGCAGATTCACACATAAAATTCTGGGATTCATCGACAGGCGGATTAATGAGTGTAAATTCTATTTTGGCAGAGGTTACGACGTTTGTCTCTATTAGTGAAGACGAATCATTAATGATTACAGGCGGTAGTTCACAATCTGCGGTCCTATGGGATATAGGTTACCAATGGAGCGTAATTAATTAGGATTTTTTAATTGCCGAGGTTACGGAGAATAGTTTCTAATTGTTCTTCGTTTTCAACTATAACCGTGCGTGCTTTGCTTCCATCGTTCGGTCCCACAATTCCGGCTTCTTCAAGCTGATCAACAATACGGGCGGCTCTTGAATAACCAAGTTTCAGCCTTCTCTGTAATAATGAAACAGAACCCTGCTGATGCCTGACAATTACTCTTGCCGCATCTTCAAACATCGGATCAAGATCAGTTAATAATCCTTTCCCGGATTCTTTTTGTTTATCATATAACGATGGAAGAAAATATGGCTTTGAATAAGCAGGCTGTGAATAAATATGATTGGTTATTTTTTCTACTTCATCAGTTGAAATAAATGCGTTCTGAATCCGTATCGGTTTTGGCGAACCCGTAGGAAGAAAAAGCATATCACCTTTTCCTAACAATTGCTCAGCGCCGTTCATATCAAGTATTGTTCTTGAATCTATTTTTGTAGCAACCTGGTATGCAATCCTCGCGCTGAAGTTTGCTTTGATCACACCAGTAATAACATTTACTGATGGGCGCTGCGTCGCAAGAACCAGATGTATTCCAACAGCACGAGCTAATTGTGCAAGTCGTGTAATGGGTTCTTCAACCTCTTTTCCGGCGGTTATCATTAAGTCAGCCAGTTCATCAACAACTACAATTAAATACGGTATCGGATGATGTTTAACATCTTCTGTGTCTTTAGGTCGTTTAGTCAGGTCAGTAACTTTTTTATTGTAGTCAACAATATTTCTCACTCCGGCTTTGGCTAGTTTATCGTAGCGCTTTTCCATTTCATATTCAACTGACTTTAAAAGCAGAATTGCATTTTGCGGATTTGTAATTATCTCTTCATCAAGATCAGGTGATACCGCCAGGTAGTGTCTTCTTAATTTATTATAAAATGAAAGCTCTATCTTTTTGGGATCGATCATAATCAGCTTAACTTCAGAAGGGTGTTTACTATAAAGTAAACTGCTGATGATCATATTGATACCCACACTTTTACCTGAACCTGTGGATCCGGCAATTAATAAGTGAGGCATTTTTGAAAGATCGGTAATGTAAACATCACCATTAATTGTTTTACCAAGCGCCATTGGCAGTTCAGTTTTTGATTCTGCAATTTTATTTAATACTGACCGCGCATTAACAAGTGATGCTTCTGCGTTTGGTATCTCAACTCCAATAGCGCTTTTCCCTGGTATTGGAGCTATGATTCTTATCCCTCTTGCCGCTAGCGCCAGAGCAATATCATTTTCAAGCCCTACAATCTTGCTTATCTTTACGCCAGGAGCCGGAACAATTTCATACAATGTTACTACAGGTCCCGGAGTAACGGAAATATCCTGAATATCAATATCAAAGAGTTTTAACTTTTCCTTGAGCAATTCCGCGTTGCGTTTTAATTCTTCTTCAGCAACTTTAAAATTTTCTTCAGGTACAGGCTCTAATAGATCAAGTCCCGGTTTTTTATAGTTTATACTTTCTTCCCACGGGTCAGGTAAATTTGATTCAATCTCTTTATTAATTTTCTTTTCAGGGATTTCTCCTGTCTTTTCGAGATCAACTTTTTTTACTTCTTCTTCCAGTACTTTATTCTCTTCCTGTACAGTAGGCTCATCCTTTCTGATTATCCTGATCTTAGTTTCAGACTGTCCTTCTTCATCCATCAATTCCTGCGCAGATAAATCTTCGACTGGCAATGCGGCTTTTTTCTTTTTCTCATTACGCAGGGATTTTAGTTTAGATATATTTTCACTTGAGGAATTATCTTTTTTATCATCTTCCTCTTCCTGCAATCCTTCTTTAATTTTTTCAACTGAGCCGGTAAATAAATTTTTAATGAAATGAAAAATTCTTTCAATTTTTATATCGAATACCAAAACCAGGAACACAACCATTGCCGCCAGAAGGAAAATGACGGCTCCAAGTCCGCCAAGCAGTTTTACAAAAATATCTCCAAGATAAAAACCTATTGAGCCAGAAAGTTCATATACATCATAAAAAATATTTTGGGCACGAAGAACTCCAAAAAATGATGAAAGCAGAAGTCCTGTCACTATCAGGAAATTTGATATGTATATAGTTGTGCGAAGCCGTGACTTGCTGAAAAAGTTTAATCCCCAGTAAAAGAACATCACAGGAAAAATAACAGAGAAGATTCCAAGTGTTGCATTGATAAAGAAATCGGAAATATATGCGCCGAATATACCAAGCCAGTTTCGTATGCTTTCTGCTTTGCGCAGAAACTCCTGGTCACCGCTGAATATTTTGAACAAATCAAAAAAAGAATAATCGAGGTTTGCTTTATCGAAGCGTGAGTAGGACAGCAGGCTGAATAACAGGAGGATCGAAAACAACAGAACAAAAATCCCGATTATCTTTTTTTTCTTATCTATACTAACAACACTTTGTTTGGAAGTATCGGTCTGCTTGTTCGTTCTGGTCGTCTTCTTACGTCTGATTGCCATTATTTAAAATCTACCTGGAAGAATTTTTATCGTTCGATAATAATTTAAGAACATTTCCAGAATAAAAAGGTATTGCGCTGGTTGTGTTTAACTTACTGCAGTATTTGAGATCTTCTTCAAATCCATTCTCGACAAGAATTTTACCGTGCTCAGCTTCTTTCATCATCTTAAGAATATTTTTACCAAACGATTTGCTAAGCGCAACACTTGCTTTGGCAGAATCAGTGAGCAAAAGGCTCTCATCAAGTTTAGCTATTTCAGAAATTAATTTACCTGCACACACCGTATCTTCCATTGAATATAAATTATTTCTGCCTGAACAAAGTATTTCAAAATCGGTTTTCATCTGAACAAGTTTCTCTGCAACAGCTCCCAGATTCATAAATGAGCAAATAAAAAGATGCTGCGAAAACTTTGCCTTAACTATTGCCTTTGAACCGTTGGTCGTATAAAATATTATTGATTTACCCGTAACAACTTCCGGCGAGTATTCGAGCGGTGAATTACCGAGCGCAAAACCTTCAATCTTTTTTGTGTTTCTTTCACCGCCAAGAAGTGTTTGCCCGCCGAACATTCCGCCGGATACTTTAACCGCAAATTCAACAGATGCAACCGGCACAATTTCCTTAGCACCGTTTTGAAGTGCCGTAACAATGGTTGATGAAGCTCTTAATATGTCAATGATGATCGTAGTTTTCCCGGTAAAATAAAGTTCGTCTAATCCAACCGGTGAAAGAAGTACATTTGCCTTCATATTAAATCATTCAGTTTATTCGGTTTCGAAAATTACTTATGCTCGATAAACGGCAGCTTAACAATCTTTGCGGGAACATCTTTTCCACGTATAACAATATTTATTTGTCCTCCCAAATTTGAATTTGATGCTTCAACATAACCTAATGCTATTGATTTTTCCAGAACCGGACTTAAAGTACCGCTTGTAACATTCCCGACTTTTTTTCCTGAATATGTAATTTCATAACCATGTCGTGGGAATGCTTTATCATCAACAATCATAGGAACTAATTTTCGTTTCAAACCTTCGGCTTTATATTTTAAAAGTGCGTCCCTGCCGATAAATTCTTTTTTATTGAGTTTAGTAATCCAGCTTAGTCCGGCTTCAAGTGGATGAGTTGTTTGGTCAATATCGTTTCCATATAAACAAAAACCCATTTCGAGTCTTAGGGAATCTCTTGCAGCAAGTCCCACCGGCTGAATATTGAATTCTTTTCCGGCTTCAAATAGTTTTTGCCAGATCATCTCGGAAGTTTTATCATCGCCTTTAAAATAAAGTTCGTAACCGAGTTCACCTGTATATCCTGTTCTTGAGACAGTCATTTCAACGCCGCAAATTTTTGCATTAAAGAAGTGATAATATTCAAGATCAAGATTTTTATCGCTGATTTTTTGAACTGTCTTTTGGGAGTTTGGTCCCTGTACCGCAAGCAGTGAGTATTCATCACTTTCATTTTTAAGTTCAACACCGAATGAGTTATTATCATTCATCCAATTAAAATCTTTATCGATATTTGAAGCATTGATTACAAGCATAAATTCTTTTTCAGAAATCATATATACTAAAAGATCGTCGACAATTCCGCCATCAGGATAACACATTGCTGAGTATTGAACTCTGCCGGGGAACAATTTTGATGCATCATTGACAGTTATGTGCTGGACAAAGTCTAAAGCTCTATCTCCTTTAACAAATACTTCGCCCATGTGTGATACATCAAACACTCCTACAGAATTCCTGACTGATTTATGTTCTGCCATGATTGAAGAATATTGAATAGGCATTTCATAACCGGCAAACTCCACTAATTTGGCACCGGCATTTTTGTGTATGTTATAAAAAGTAGTTTTTTTCATTATGAATACTGAGGATTATTTATTAAAAAAATTAATTGAAGTCATCTGTAATATCTTTTTGAGTTTTTTGTGAAAATATTTTGAACTGTCCCGCGGGCATATTTTCATCTTCCGTCATTGTTATTCGGGTAAAATATTTTAACTGCAGCCCGATAAGAGATTTGCCTTTTGTCTCTCTTAATTTTGCTGCGACTGAAGTGTGACACTTTATAAGTATCGATCTTTCTTTCGAGTTTCGTCTGAATTTTCTTAACCATTCTTCCAGGTCATAAACCATATGCGAATGTTTTGTAAGTTGTCCGGTACCCATGCAATAAGGGCATACTTCTTTCAAAGCCTGCATAATATTCTGGCGGATGCGCTGACGGGTTATTTGTATCAAGCCGAAGTCAGACATAGGCAGTACAGAAACTTTCGCGCGGTCTTTCCTGAATTCTTTTTTCAATTCGTCGTAAACTTTTTTTCTGTTCTTATCTTCTTCAAGATCAATAAAGTCGATAACAATTATTCCGCCTATATCACGAAGCCGCATCTGTCGTGCAATTTCTCTGGATGCTTCAAGATCTGTTTTGAGTGAATTGAGTTCCTGTTCTTTACTCTTTGCATAACGTCCGCTGTTAACGTCAATAACAACCATTGCCTCAGTATGCTCGATGATGAGATAGCCCCCGCTGGGAAGCGGAACTTTTCTTCCCATCAGAGTTTTTACCTGTTCTTCAATTTTAAATGAATCAAAAATTGAGTTTGAAGATTTGAACGGTTCTATTTTATCAACAAGATCGGGGTGAACAAGCTGAACATAATTTTTAATCTGCTTGTATAATTTTTTTGAATCAATAAAAACTTTGGAAATATCAGAAGAAAATAAATCCCTTATAACACTCGAAGTAGTTGATAGATCCTGGTGAATAAGTGAAGGAGGGTCTTCAGTTTTCACTGCCGCTTCAATTGTATTCCAGGTTTTCATAAGATTATTAAGATCATCTCTTACTGCGTCTTCAGTCTGGTTCTTAGCGACTGTTCTTATTATCAGTCCGCAGTTTTGAGGAAGCATACTTCTTGCAAGACTTCTTAATCTTCTTCTTTCTTTAAAGTCAGAAATCCGTTTTGATATTCCAATTTTATTATCGAAAGGAAGAAGAACACAAAAACGCCCTGGCAGTGAAACCGAAGAAGTTACTCTTACACCTTTATTGTTAACTGGTTCTTTTGTTATCTGGACAAGTATTTCCTGTCCTTTGTGAAGCTTGGGTACTGACTGCTGAGAGTCCCGGTTGGATCTGTTCTGCTGCTGCGGAGTTCCGTTTGAACCATTCTCTTCATCATCGTCATCAACTTCTTCACCAAGCATTTCCTGGAACTGATGTGTTCGTTCGCCGATATCTGAAAAATGCAGGAAGGCATCGTGTTTCATTCCAATATCAATGAAGGCGGCTCTTATACCGGGAAGTACTCTTGCAACTTTGCCGAGGTAAATATCCCCGACCATTCTCCGGTTTTCAGGATAATCGACGAAGAAGTCGACTAAATTTCCATCTTCTGTTATTGCAACACGCGTTTGCTGCGCGGATGAGTTTATAATAATTTCTTTTGTCATAACGACCAAACTCTTCTGATGGAATAAAATATTCCATCTCTAAAATTGTATACGATGAACAGTTCACTGCAATGTATTGTTCTTCTCTTTTCACCGTCTTTAAAATGAAAAGAGGCAGCAATAACGCAACCAAGTTATTGAATAAGTTTAAAAGCATTGAACTGTTTTACTTTATGTAATTATAAAATGAAAAACTTTGTACAGAACTTATCTTTAAAATGATTCTACAATTAACCGGAATAATTCCGGCTCGAAAATCAGTTTTGTGAAGACGGCGTATTCTCTGCTTTATTCTCTTTAAGCAGTTCTTTTCTGCTTAATGAATACTTTCCGTTTTCAATCTTTAAAAGCTTAACTGTTACTTTATCTCCAGGTTTGAAAAAATCAGAAACTTTTTCAACACGTTTGTTATCAATTTGTGAAATGTGCAGCAATCCCTCTTTACCGGGAAGAATTTCAACAAAGGCGCCAAAGTCCATTAACTTCGTAACAACGCCATCGTAGATTTCTCCAACTTCCGGAGTCGCCGTTAACTTTTTAATATACTCCTTGCACTTTGTGGCGCTTTCTTTATTTGGTGAAGCGATGTTAACAGTTCCGTCATCATCAATATTAATATCAACACCGAATAACCTTTGCATTCCCTGTATAGTTTTTCCGCCGGGACCAATGACAAGACCTATTTGATCCTGGTCTATCTTCATTGTGATTAATCTTGGTGCGTATTGAGATAATGATTCGTTTGGTTTGCTGATTGCTTCATCCATTATTCCGAGTATATGGAATCTTCCTTCTTTTGCCTGGTAAAGTGCTGTTTCCATAATTTCAAATGAAATTCCCTGAATCTTTATATCCATCTGGAAAGCTGTAATTCCATCTCTTGTTCCGGCAACTTTAAAGTCCATATCACCAAGATGATCTTCATTACCAAGTATGTCGGAGAGAACAGCAAATTTATCATTCTCTTTAACAAGTCCCATTGCAATGCCTGCAACTGCTTTTTGAATCGGAACACCGCCATCCATCATAGCAAGTGATCCGGCGCAAACCGTTGCCATTGAAGATGAGCCGTTTGATTCAAGTATATCTGAAATAATTCTTACTGTATAAGGGAATTGTTCTTCTGAAGGGAACATCATTTTTAACGCGCGCTCAGCGAGATTTCCATGACCAATTTCTCTTCTGCCAACCCCGCTCATCCTACCGACTTCACCAACACTGAATGGAGGGAAGTTATAATGAAGCATGAATTTTTTTGTGTACTCATCAGTAAGTCCATCAACAGTTTGCTCGTCGTTTTTTGTTCCGAGTGTAACCGTTGTCAAACTTTGTGTTTCGCCTCTTGTAAACAAAGCAGAACCATGAGTTCTCGGAAGTAAACCGAGTTCAATATTAATTGGTCTTATTTGTTTTGTATTTCTTCCGTCCAATCTTATTCCTTCACTCAGAATTCTGCCGCGCATTAATTCTTTTTCCATATCGTGAAGAATTTCTTCTATAACTTTTTCCTGTTCAGGGAATTTTTCAGCGAGTGATTCTTTTGTTGAAAGAAGCAGTTCTTTATTAGCAGAACTTCTTTCTTCTTTTGTAAGAACAGAGTAAACTATGCTCTTAAATTTTTCGGATGCAAAATCATACACTGCTTTTTTAAGTTCCGGATCAATCTCTTTAGCAGTTACAATTTTTTTGGGTTTGCCAATTTCATTTCTAAGTTCTAACTGAATAGCAATTATTTTTTTAATCGCATCGTGCGCGAACTTCAGAGCGTCAAGCAGTTCAACTTCACTAACTTCTTTTGATTCGCCTTCAACCATCATAATTGAGTCTGAAGTTCCTGCAACTACAAGTTCAACATCACTCAGTTTTATTTCAGGATGTGTGGGGTTAATAACAAACTCACCGTTTATTCTTCCGACTCTTACTTCAGCCATCGGACCATCAAAAGGTATATCCGAAATAGTTAAAGCGGCAGATGCCCCAACTGCACCGAGAACATCTGCATCATTTTCTCCGTCATGCGACAACACAAATGCAATCACCTGTGTTTCGTTTTTAAATGAATCAGGAAAGAGCGGTCTGATAGGACGGTCTACTAATCTTGCACTTAAAATTTCCTTTTCGGATGGTCTTCCTTCCCTTTTAATATAACCGCCGGGAAATTTTCCTGCTGCTGAAGTTTTTTCCCTGTATTCAACCTGGAGGGGAAAGAAATCCTGATCTTCTTTGGCTTCTTCTGCGGCAACTGCAGTAACAAGCACCATCGTATCTGCATATCTAACCATTACTGCACCGTTTGCCTGCCGTGCAAAACGTCCGGTTTCAATTGAAAATATTTTACCGCCTATTTCTATCTCTTTCTTAACAATCATTTATAAACCTTTATTTCCTGATATTTAATTCTTTAATAATAGCTCTGTAACGTTCAATGTCTTTTTTCATAAGATAATCGAGCAATCTTCTTCTTTTACCAACCATCATCATCAAACCTCTTCTTGAGTGATGATCTTTTTTGTGTGTGCTGAAATGCTCTGTAAGATCATTAATATGCTTGGTAATTAATGCTATCTGCACTTCCGGTTTGCCGGAGTCTTTCTCATTCTTTCCAAACTTTTTGATTAACTGTACTTTTTCCTCTTTGGTCATTTTATTTATCCTTTATTTGATTATACAATATAACCCCAGAACCACCCGGGATTAATTAACTAAGCTTTCTAAAATTTTTAATCCGTTTTCTTTATCCTTATTCATCTGACTGATTAGTTCCTCCGCAGAAGAAAATTTTTCTTCACCCCTCAGTCTTTCAATAAGATTTACGGTAACGAAACTACCGTAAATTTCATGGTCAAAATCAAAAACATAAACTTCAGGAATTGTTTCGCCTGAAGCATAAAACGTTGGTCTTTTTCCAACACTCAACAATCCATAATATTTAATATCAGAAAGTATGAATTCAACAACATAGATACCGAGTGCCGGAAGAAGTTTCTCGCTTGATTCCATTTTTATATTCGCAGTAGGAAATCCAAGTTTCCTTCCTCTTTTATCTCCTTCAACAACTCTTCCGCTGAAAGAATATTTTCTGCCGAGAAATTTATTCGCCTTCAAAATATCGCCTTCAGAAATAGCTTTTCTTATTTTAGTGCTGCTAACAATTTCTCCATCAATACTTAAAGGCTCAACTGAATCGACAACAAAACCGTAATGATTTCCCATTTCCTTCAGAGTCTGGATATCACCGCCTCTACCTTTGCCGAAATGATGATCGGTTCCGATTATAATTTCTGATAAGCCTAATCCTTCAACCATAAAATCTTTAACAAAGGATTCGGGTGAAAGCTGGGAAAACTCAGGAGTAAAATTAATTACAAGTATGTTTTCGATGCCGGACGATTTCAGAAGGTCTATCTTTTCCCGGTGTGTTGTTAAAAGTCCCGGTCTGTTATTACCTGAAAGAACATATCTTGGATGAGGATTAAATGTGATCAGAAAACTTCTTCCGTTAATTGATACGGCTTTACTCTTAACAGTTTCAAGAATTTTTCTATGCCCGCAATGTATTCCATCAAAAGTTCCTAAAGTAATTACTGTTTTCTTGTCTTTAGTAACCCGGGACAAATCCTCATATATTTTCATATCTAATTGTGAGTACAATAGGGTGCAAATATAAGTTAATTATGCCTAAAATGAAATTTTAACAGACGCTTGCGGCAATGGAAGGAATTCATCTTCAGGCATTAATGGTTAAAAAATGTTTGTTAAACTCTTCCATAGTTAAAGCAGAATTGACCGAGAAGTCACCAATTTCAGTTCTTCTCAATGAACTTAAAATTCCGCCGCATCCAAGTCTTTCACCAAGATCATTAGCAATGACTCTTATGTATGTACCTTTGGAACATCTTATCTCAAAATTTATATCAGGTAGATTAATACCGGTAACGTTAAACTCTGATACTACTACTTCTCTCTCATCTCTTTCAACTGTCTTTCCTTTACGAGCCATTTTGTAAAGTGTTTTACCACCCACCTTCAAAGCCGAATACATAGGGGGTTTTTGCATGATTCTTCCGACAAAATTTTCTTTGACCTTAATGATTTTCTCTGCCTCAATGCCGTCCAAACCTATGTGGTCGGTTACTTCTGTTTCAAGGTCCATAGATGGTGAGGTTTTACCAAGTGTAATTGTTCCGGTGTATTTTTTTTCCAGATCCTGGAATGAAATTATCTCTTTTGTTTTTCTTCCGGTGCAGACTATAAGCAGACCTGTTGCAAGGGGATCAAGTGTTCCCGCGTGTCCGACTTTTTTTACTCCTGCTGCTTTGCGGATTTTATGAACAACTTTGAATGAAGTCCATCTTAAGGGTTTATCGATTAGTATTATTTCTCCGGAAGTAAAATCAGGACTGTACTGGTCCACCGTTTCCTTTGTTATCATCTTCTTCGTGTATCTTTTTTATAAGACCTTCGATTTTTTCAACATAGTCCAGCGATTCATCCATAAAGAATTTTAGTTCGGGCGTGAATTTTATTGTCAGACGTGATGCAAGTTCCGATCTGATAAATCCTGCTTTTGATCTTACTTTTTCAAGTGCTGCTTCCCGTTTTTCCTTTTCAAAAACCGAGATGTAAACTTTTGCGATCTTCAGGTCAGGGCTTACTTTCACATTTGTAATTGTTAAAAAGCCGAAATCAGGATCCTGCAGTTTATATAAAAATATCAGGCTGATTTCTTCTTTGATGAGATTTTCTACTTTATCAATTCTGTGAGACATTTTCTTTTCCTTTGCATACCAACAATGTTTAGCGATTACCAAACAGGTTATGTAAGTTTCTTTTTAGTCTCCACAATTTTAAATGCTTCTATTATGTCGCCGACTTTAACATCATTATAATTGGCAACATTTAATCCGCACTCGTAGCCGGCATCAACTTCACGTACATCATCCTTGAATCGCTTAAGTGTTCCTATCTCACCTTCGTGTATTACAATACCATCGCGGATAATACGCACTTTGCTGTTCCTGGTAATCTTTCCTTCCTGTACATAACATCCTGCAACCGTTCCGAATTTCGGGACTTTGAAAGTATCACGAATTTCAAGTGTTGCAACAACTTCTTCAGAAAGTACCGGGGATAATAAACCTTCAAGAGCTGATTTAACTTCATTGATTGCATCATAGATAACACTGTAAAGTCTTATATCGACCTTTTGTGTTTCCGCAAGTTTCCTGGCGTTAAGATTTGGACGAACGTGGAAACCAATAATAATTGCGTTTGAAGCTGAAGCTAAAAGAACATCACTTTCAGATATTCCACCAACGCCTTTATGAATTACGCGCACTATGACTTCTTCATTAGAAAGCCGCATTAAAGAATCGGATAGTGCTTCAACAGAACCGTCAACGTCACCTTTTACTATAAGTGCCAGTTCTTTTACACCGCCGATGCTGATCTGTTTTGAAATTTCATCAAGTGTAATGTGGTGTACCTGCTTCTGATCCTGTTCACGTTTTAATTGCTGACGTTTGATTCCAACTTCACGAGCGACTCTTTCGGATTCCACAACTACAAATGTATCGCCGGCTTGTGGTGCGCCTTCAAATCCAAGTACAAGTACAGGTGTTGAAGGAGGCGCAATAAACACTTTGTTGCCTCGTTCATCAAACATAGCTCTTACTTTACCCTGGTAAATTCCGGCAACAAATGGATCACCAATTTTAAGTGTTCCTTTCTGAACAAGAATAGTTCCGGTTATTCCTCTCCCTTTATCAAGTTCTGATTCAACAACTGCACCGCGTGCATACCTGTCAGGATTTGCTTTCAGTTCAAGTATTTCCGCTTCAAGTAAAATTGTTTCAAGAAGTTTATCAACGTTAAGTCCGGTCTTAGCTGATAGTTCAACACACTGATATTTTCCGCCCCATTCTTCAACAAGCACTTTGCGTTCTGCTAACTGCTGTTTAATCCTGTCGATGTTGGAGCCGGGTTTATCTACTTTATTTATCGCTATAACGATTGGAACATTGGCTGCCTGTGCGTGATTGATTGCTTCGACTGTCTGCGGCATTACAGCATCATCTGCAGCAACCACAAGCACTACTATATCTGTGAGTTGTGCACCGCGTGCACGCATTGCAGTAAATGCTTCGTGACCGGGAGTGTCTAGGAAAGTTATAAATTTATCATTGCCAACATTAACCCTGTATGCGCCTATGTGCTGTGTAATTCCACCAGCTTCACCAGCTACAACATTTGTTCTTCTTATATAATCAAGTAATGAAGTTTTTCCATGATCAACGTGACCCATTATTGTAACAACCGGTGGACGGAATTTCAAATTTTCCGGTTCATCTGGTGTATCTTCAAGAGCCTGTGCAGTATATTCTTCCTGAAGTTCTATCTGGAAACCAAATTCATCGGCGACTAATGTTATTGTCTCAAGATCCAACCTTTGATTAATAGAAACCATCAATCCGAGCCCGATACATTTGGAAATTACATCACCAACCGGAACTCCCATCAAATTTGCAAGTTCATTAACAGCTATATACTCAGTAACCCTGATCTTCGTCTGATCAAGAGTTTTCTGTTCCAGTCTTCTCTCTTCTTCAGCTTCACGTTCTTTACGTTTTTTCTTTCTCTGAATTGCGCGTCCCGATGCAGCCGTGTCATCCATACTGAGAAGTGTTTTACGTATTGCTTCTTTTACTTCGTTCTGATCTATTTCAAATCTTTTTATTTTCTTTTTCTTTTTTGCTGCAGGCAGTTCTTCAACTACATTTTCGGTTGGTTTTTTTCTCGTCTTCGGTTTTTTCTTTTTCTTTACAACTTCTTCCTGCGAAGAAGATGTTTCTTCTTTCTGAGCAGTCTTTACTTCGGTTTTTTTCTCTTTCGGTTCCAGATCGATTTTTCCTACAACCGTTAGTCCGCGTTTTTTATTAGCCTCTGTTTCTTTGGGAGTAACAAATTGTTTCTGTTCAGACTCTGAAGCAACCTGATCCGTTTTTACATCTTCAGGAATTTCTGTCTTTGCCTGAATGTGTTCTTCTTCCTGCTCTTCTTTTATTTCAGGAGTTTCAGGAATATCCGGAGCTTTTTCAACTTCAGGCTCAATGGTTTCAATTTTTACTTCAGGAAGTTCCGGCTCCTTTTCCTGTTCTATCGCTACGGATTCCGTTACCTTTGGTTCTTCCGCCTGGGATTTTTCCGTCCTCTTTTTATTAAACTCCGCAATCTTCTTGTAATGTTTTTCTGCTTTCTCTATATCTTTTTTAAAATGATCATTGATATCATTTATCATTGCTTCAGTAAGCATTGACATATGAGACTTAACATCGTGTCCTTTTTTCTGAAGGAATTCAACAAGATTTTCTGCTGAAAGATTTATTTCAGATGCAAGTTTATACACTCTAAGTTTTTTCTCTTTGGTTTCGGACATATTTCTTTCTGATTTACTCTTCTTCCTCAAACTGGGCTTTAATGATTTCAAGAATTTCGTTTATCTTTTCTTCATCAAGTCCTTCTATTTCTTTCAGTTTTTCCGGACCAGCCGTAAGAACTTCTATTGCAGTATCATAACGATGGTTAATAAGCAGTTCATAGATCTCTGCGCCGAGTTCTTCTTTAAGGTCAATTAGTTCGATATCTTCTTCATATTCTTCAAATGGTTTTTCTTCACGCAGAATTTCTATTTCATAACCTGTTAACCTCATAGCGAGCCTTATATTAACTCCGTTCCTTCCAACAATAAGTGATACCTGGTCGCTGTCAGCGGTTACAACTGCTTTCCTTGCATCAGTATCCAGTTCAATCTTTTTCAATTTGGCTGGTGCCAGTGCTCTTTGTATAAACACTAACGGTTCATCGCTGAAGTTTACAACATCTATATTTTCATTATTCAACTCTCTTACAATTGCGTGAATCCTTACGCCTTTCATACCGACGCAGGCACCAACGGCATCTATTCTGTTGTCCTGTGATTCAACTGCAATCTTTGCTCTTTCACCGGGTTCGCGGGCAATGCCTTTGATCTCGATTATTCCATCATAGATTTCGGGAATTTCAATTTCAAAAAGCCGGCGTAAGAACATATTGTCAGCTCTTGAAATTATGATCAGCGGACCACTCGCTCCCTTCTTAACTTCTTTAACAATTGCTCTTATTGTTTCGCCTTTTTTGTATCTCTCGTAAGGAATTTGTTCAGGACGAGGTAAAAGTAATTCGTTTTTATTGTGGTTTACCAGAATATCATTTTTTCTTATCTGGTAAATATCGCCGACTACAATTTCACCAAGCAGTTCTTTGTATTCGTTATAAACTATTTCTTTTTCGATTTCTCTGATCTTCTGGTTAAGACTTTGTTTAGCAAGAGTAATTAATCGTCTGCCAAGAGAAGCCAGTTCAATTTTTTCCACATAATCATCACCGACTTCCAGTTCTTCGTCATTACCGCGCCGGTTAACTTCTTCAATGCTTACCTGCAGATTCGGGTTTTCAACAGCATCAACTATTTCTCTTTCAAGGAATATTTCGATATCGCCCCTGTCCATGTTCACAACAACATCATACTTTGCTTCTTCACCATATTTCTTTCTAACAAGCAAACCGAATATTTCTTCCAGTATGCCGGCAAGAACATCTTTGTCAATCCCCTTTTCCCTTACCATCTGGGCAAAGGATTCAACAATATCGAAATTCATCTCTTCTTTCCTCCACTAAATAAGCCGATTGATACTACTGCTTTTTTTATGTTTTTAAAATTAATAAAATATTCCGAACCATCTTTGGAAATAAAATTTAATTCTTCACCGGAGACTGAGTTCAACTTTCCGGTTACTTTTTTTATTTCATCACCCTGATTAAACTCAATATCAAAAATCCTGTTTACGTGTTTGGGAAATTGTTTAAGATATTTTAGCGGTCTGTCAACTCCCGGGGATGACACATCAAGTCTGTAAGAATTTTCAATCAGGTTTTTATTTTCTATTTCAGAATTAAGTTCCCGGCTTATTAACGCGCAATCATCAGCCGAAATATTTTTTTCTCCATCAATATAAACTTCAATAATTTTTTGACCGGCATTACCTCTGAAAACAAGATCAATTAGAAAAAAACCATTAGTCTCAATGACTGATGAAAAAACACTTTTAATATTTTCTTCTGAAATATTCATATAAACTAAAATCGCCCTTTAAGGGCGAAATAACTGACTCAAACTTAATGTTAATTAATTGAATAAGCAAGAAAAGTTTACCTTACCAATTGTTGAATTATCCCCTGTTTTAGCTTGTTTCAAGCCCATGTTTTCTGAGCAATTATCAAATCTGAATTACCTGAACCGGCTATTTTAAATCACTATTGTTATCCTTCCGGATATTTTCCTGCCTCACCCGGGGTTTCTCAATTATTTTGTTAAGTATGAATCCGATAATAAGTCCAATGAGTAATGAAATTGATATAAGTATTATTGCTGACATCTGAAACTTACCGAACAGAAAATTAATCTCAACCAGATGTGTATTAAGCGAAATAAAAATTATGAGAATGAGAAGAACAATCAGAAGTGTGATGATCTTTGCTTTCATAAAAAATCCTGGATGTGTATTTAAACTTATTAAAATTTCTTCTTAATCAGAACGGAAAGAAAATTGGAATGAGAATGGAAGCCAGTATCCAGAATAAAATATTGAGCGGAGTTCCCACTCTTAAGAAATCCGCAAACTTGTATTGCCCCACACCAAATATCATTGTATTAGTCTGGTAACCGACCGGCGTCATAAAACTTGCTGAAGCAGCGAACATAACTGCTATTAAAAAGGGTCTTGCGCTTACTCCCAATGATTCAGCGATTCCGATAGCAATTGGGGCAACCAAAATAGCAGTTGCGTTATTTGACATTGTTTCGGTTAAAAATGATGTGAGCAAATATAAAGCTGCAAGAATGGCGACAGGTCCAAGTGAACCCAAAACCTCGATGATCTGCCCTGAAATAAAAGATGCAGTACCAGTTTTTTCAAGAGCAATGCCGAGTGATAGTATTCCTCCCAATAAAAAAATAACATTCCATTCAATGGATTTATAAGCTTCTTCAAGAGTAAGACTTTTAGTAAGAACAAGAAGAATGCAACCAATTATAGCACTTATCATTATTGGCAGCCATCCAAGTGTTGCTGATGTAATAATCCCTGCTATAATCAATAGTGCCGGAATGATTTTTCGTTTTCTGAATTTTATATATTCGATATTAGAAACAATAACAAAGTTCGGATCATTTTTTATATCGTTATAATTTTCTTTCCTTACTTCAATAAGAACAGAATCTCCTGCATTTAACAATGTATCAACAAAACCTGTTTGAAGAAGCTGACCCCTGTGCCTCAATGCTAAAGCATTTGCTTTAAATTTATTTCTGAAGTTTGAAGTTTTAATAGTCTTGGCGATCAAGGTGGAATTTGGTGCGATGATCGCTTCAACTAGTAATAGATTTTCAGCGGTAAAATCTTTTTGAGATAGTTTCATATCAGATTTAAGAACAACCCCGACCCTGTCCTTTATTTTCTGAATTATACTTACATCACACCTTACTCTTAAAACATCGTTTGCTTCAAGAATTATTTCAGGTAAAGGTCTAAGCAGCCGCTGCCCGTTCCTTATTACTTCCAGCACATCTATTTCAAGTTCTCTGATCAGCGGTGAAGCTTTCAAACTCGTTCCGACAGATTTTGCATTGGGAAGCAAAACTATATCAGTAAGGTAATCACTCATTCTGAACTTTTGAGTAAGATCTTCAGCAAGCGTCCGCTGCGGAATCAACTTAACTCCGAAGAAAACCATATAGATCATACCGAAGACAAAAAATACTACTCCGAGTCCCGTGAATTCAAACATACTGAAAGGAGCCTGGTTATGTTCTTTCGCAATTGAACTGACAAGAATATTTGTAGAGGTCCCTACAAGAGTACATACTCCGCCAAACAGTGATGCAAAGGAAAGAGGCATAAGTAGTTTTGAATGACTTATTTTATTCTCTCGTGCTACATTCAGCAGTATAGGAATAAATACCGCGACCACAGGAGTGTTGTTTATAAAAGCTGAAATAAGCCCAACCGCTATCATAGTAACCGAAAGCCCCAGCCAGAAATTATTTTTAAACAACTTAGATGAAATTGTTCCGAGGAAATTTACCGCGCCGGTTTTCTTTAAAGCCTCACTGACAACAAACATCGCTCCGACTGTAATCGTTGCCTGATTGCTGAATCCGGAAATTCCCTCCTCGGCGCTAATTATCCCGGTAAGCAGAAGAACCGCCATGACAATCAATGCCGTCATATCAACGGGCAGTTTTTCTGTTACAAACAGAATTATAGCTCCGGCAATTACAGCAAAAACAATTATCATCTCAACGTTCATAAAATATAATTATCCGGGATGAGTACTTAGTTTTATTAAAGATGAAAAAAAACTTCGAACTGAAAAAGATAGATCCTATAAACCATTTACATTATATGAATTATTTAGAATATTTGTATAAAATTTCCTATTAAAAATCTTGTAAGGAATCCCTCATTAAATGTCTGCCGAATCCATTGGTGTACTAACGCTTTTACTTGCCGCGGTTATCTTATTTGTGTCCGGACAAATACGTATTGATCTTGTTGCTTTGCTAGTAGTATCTGCATTGGCAGTTTCCGGAATAGTTACTCCGGGTGAAGCACTTTCAGGATTCAGTAATCCGGCTGTTATAACAATCTGGTCAATGTTTGTATTGAGTGCGGCATTAGCGCGTACTAATGTTGCCAACATTATCGGCAAATCCATGCTGAAAATTTCGGGCAGCAGTGAAACAAAAATACTTCTGATACTGATGCTGGTTTCAGGACTACTGTCATTTATTATGAACAATATCGGTGTCGCGGCGTTATTGCTCCCTGTTGTAATGAGCCTTTCAAAAAGTACTTCTATTTCACCATCAAGACTTTTGATGCCTATGGTTTTTGGTGTTCTGCTTGGTGGGATTACAACTTTGTTAACAACTGTTAATCTCATAGTCAGCGATTCATTAAGATCAGCAGGATTAAACTCATTCGGACTGTTTGATTTTCTTCCCGTCGGCGGACCGGTGTTTATTGCGGGAGTGCTTTTCATAGTTCTTGTCGGAAAATACTTTCTCCCTAAAAAAGATAAAGTAAAAGATATTCTCGGTTCAGAAGCAGAGTTACGCAAGCAATATGCCCTGCAAGAGCGAACCTGTGTAATGAGAATCCCATTAAACTCGTATTTAAATGGAAAAACAATTGCAGAAGCAAACCTGGGTTCAGCAGCAGGGCTAACTGTTCTTGCGATAATCCGGAATGGGAATACTCAATTAGCGCCCGATCCTTCTGAAGTTCTCAGAGCAGATGACAAACTGATGATCGGCGGGGCGCTGGAAAGATTTAATGAATTCCGCGGATGGCAAAAACTAATAGCCGCAGAGGAGCATTCAGGAATTGATAAAATTATTTCTGATGAATTTGAGATTGTGGAAATTTCAATCCCGCCTAAATCTGAATTAATTGATCATGCATTGCATGAAATAAATTTCAGAAAAAAATTCTGTGTAAACGTTCTAGCTGTTGACAGAAGCGGGGAAATCAAACATAGTAATCTCCATTCATTTGTTTTAAAGGAAAAAGACATACTGCTGGTTCAGGGTTCAAAAGAAAAGCTGAATATCTTAAAGGTTAAATCTGATTTTAATCTTTTCAAAAAAATAAATCCTGTTGAATTGATCACAAAGTATAATTTAGAGGAAAGAGTTTTTACTGTAAGTGTTCCTGAGAATTCTGAACTGATAAATAAATCTTTATCAAAAAGCCGGATGGGCGCATCATTCGGGGTAAGAGTGCTGGCTTTAATAAGAGAAAATAAAACAGTTGTAATGCCTGACCCTGAAGAAACAATTCATCTGAATGATAAACTTGTCATCAGCGGAAAGAAAGATGATCTTGATATACTGCGAGGCTTGCAGGAACTTGAATTAGTTGATGAAGATAAAAAACTTTCCATACCGCTTGAGTCAGAACAGGTTGGATTAATTGAAGCAACTCTTTCACCAAGGTCCAACCTTGCTGGAAAATCACTAAGACAAATCCACTTCAGGGGTAAATACGGACTGCAGGTAATTGCTTTATGGAGAGAAGGCAGAGCTTACCGTACAAACCTTCGCGACTTTGAATTGAAATTCGGGGACGCACTTTTAATTCTTGGGAAAAGAGATAAAATAAAAATACTTACGTCTGATCCCGATTTTATCGTGTTAACACATGGACTTCCGGATATACCCCTTTCAGGGAAAGCACCTTTAGCAGCTTTAATAATGGCGGCAGTATTAATTCCGGTGATGATTGGAATAATTCCAATTTCAATTGCTGCGTTGGGCGGTGCAGCGCTTATGGTGCTTACAGGATGTCTGTCAATGGATGAAATGTATAAATCGATAGACTGGAAATCCGTCTTTGTGATTGCGGGAATGTTCCCATTAAGTATAGCGATGCAGTCAACAGGAACTACTGAAATTATCGCAGAGCAGGTAATTAAATATGCCGGACAATTCGGAAGCTGGGGAATAGTAATCGGAATTTATTTATTCATTACTGCTGCTGCCTCTGTTATACCAACATCCGCACTTGTTGTAATGATGGCACCGCTTACTCTGTCAATAGCAGCCAATACAGGAATTTCTCCCCAGTCATTAATGATGACACTTGCAGTATCGTCATCCGCAAGTTTTATCAGCCCTATATCACACCCGGCAAATATTCTTATTATGGGTCCCGGAGGTTACAGGTTTTCCGATTATGTTAAACTTGGTTTACCTTTAACCATAGTAATCGGAGTGATAGCTGTATTGCTCATCTCAGTATTCTGGAAGTTTTAGGATTCAGGTTCATCAAGAAAAAATTCATGATGAACCCGATTAATAATGAAAGTTATTTAAGCAGGATCATTTTTCTTGAGAATGATCTATCCCCAACCTGCAGCCTGTAAAAATAAATTCCGCTTGATAAGTCTGAAGCATCGAATTCAACTTGATAATCTCCTATTGGTTTGTATTCATTAACCAAAGTTGCGACTTCATTACCAAGCACATCATAAATCCTGAGTGATTGCCGGCTTCCCTTTTGTGTACTCCATTTTATTTTAGTAACAGGATTAAACGGGTTCGGATAGTTTTGATATAATGTGAAATCAGTAAGTGTAACATCATCATCAACGGCACCAACGGGGTTAAGAAATTTTCTTCCGAACAAATGAACATTTCCATCAATGCTATCTTCAAATAAAGTATAAAAGACTTCATAACCAAAATAGAATCCTACCGACCCAACATCAGTATTGCTTGAAGTAACCTTTAATGAATAGATAGAATCAACACTTGGATTGTCGACATCAAAAAGATTTAATCTGATCCTTGTTGATTCCGAATTCTTTAGCAAATAAGCGTGCGGGTGATAAAAATAGAAATCTGTTTTGCCTGAAGGTGGTTCAGTTACAATATATGAGACGGCACTTTTGAAAGCTGACTGATCATCATCGTTCTCAGCAATTAAGGGATAAACAATTTTATTTGTCTGCCATTCCGGTATCCCCATTAACTTTCGTGTTGTATCTGAAGTATCCTCAAACACAAGAGATGGATAATAATCAACCGGTTGAAAAATCAGGTTTGAGCACGAGCATGTGTCTAACACAATATCTAAAGGAGCCCAGTTTCCTCCCAGGTTCCTGTGCCTGCTTACAATTCTTTTAATCTGGTTCTGATCTGTTTCTACCGCTGCAATATGAAGACCCTCTTGCTGAGCGAATGACCACAAATTATAAGCTCCGGCTGATTGATCATATGAAAGTTCGCTGGATTTCTGAAAAACGGTTTCCTCAAATACTTCTGAAGAATCGACATATAAGTAAAATACTGATCCATCTCTTTCAAAAATCAGATGAGTTTCAAGCTCCCAGGAATATGGCTCCGAAAAAATCTCTCTTAGATTAGTTTCATCTTCAGGAGTGTTTGTTAAAAATTGAGTTTCACTCCATACCCCATTCTCATACTTTTTATGTGCTATATCCCAGTTGCCATTTTGATTTGTGAGAAAGATCAGTCCATCATTATAGTCAGGAACCGGATTAATATTCTGGAAATTTCCGGTTGTTACAGCGATTGTATCCGAGAATGAATCCGTTTCAGGATTGTAATCTGAAGAGTAAATATTTATTGAATTGCCGGTGTGTACTTCATAAAAGATTTTATTGGCATCCCAGAAATAGTATCTGCCGGTAACAGGATTCCGCGCATCAAAATTTCCTGAAGTGATTTGTTTGATTTCAAAGTCTTGCCCTTTAACAAGGCAGGTAAAAAGTACCAAGACCAAAATGCTGACCCGTTTCATAATGACCTCATAAAATTGTATTCAAACTTAGAAACATTTTTTTTGAATGTCGAGATAAAAATCGCGGAGTGAAAATATTACTTGCCAAACAGCAAAGAACTAAGTGACAAAGAATACAATTATTGATGAAGTAATTATAACGATTGTAATAATTTTCGATGCCTTCCTGTATTTGGATTTTACACCGCCCCAGATCTTAGCAGCGATTATCATTAATATGACAAGAATGATCGTTGAAATGATTGCTTCAATTACATTATAACTATGATTTACAATCATCGTCAGACTTTTACCGCCGAATACAACCGCAAACAAAACTGTAAGATGAAACCAGTAAACAATCAGCGACTCGCGGCTGAAATCAAGTATAAATGATTTTGTGATTTTCCTTTTTTGATCATAATGCCAGCAGAGTACAAGCAGCAGAAACACATAACCAAGCCTTTGCAAAAAGAAAAACGGATTGGGACGTATTGATCTTATCTCAACCGGTGTAAGTTCAGTAAGAACAAGATGAGTTATAACAACAAGTATGATTCCGGTTATTGCAAGTCTTGATATAAATCTTTTTTGTTCTGCGTCATCTTTTAGAGTCAGAAAATATTTTGCGGCAATTGCACCCGTGAACATAAATCCCAGCCACGGAAGTAATGGAAACAGCGAGCCATTCTTCTGATTGAAGTAATTCGCAAACCATACCGGGAATATATTCGTAAAATCATACTGCCAGGCAAATGGGGCTAACCCGATTACAGCAATTGTGCTTCCAAGTAAAACAAAATTAAATTGTTTTTCATTTGAAGTGATAAGTTTCATCACTAATAAAAGCAGAAGACCGCTTGCAATGCACTGAAGCACATCCACATTATAAAATGAGATCATCTCAGCTTCACTTATCTTAATCATTTGACTGAATGAATAGCGCGGGAGATGAAGTGAATAACCGACAAGAAATATTAGCCCTATACGTGAAAGCCTTTTAGTTATAGCTGGACTGAATAGTTTTATTCTGTCATTTGTGTTTGTCGAAAGTATAAACGCAAATCCGGAAACAAAAAGAAACGACGGCGCTACCAACCCGTTTATATAATTTAAAACAGAAAACCATGACTGAGCTTTTATTGAAGGATCAAGAAATGCGTTAAACACATGCACTTCTATCATTACAAGAAGTGCAAGCCCTCTGACAATATCAACAAAGATATATCTTTTCTTTTCCGCCATTAAGTTTTGATAGTAGTTGAATTCTGAAATCTAAAAAAGAAACTTACAATTTCGTCAGGACGACTTGAACAACGTCAAGCTGATGGCAATGCCTTTCAGCATCTTCTACCATTCTGTCATGCTGAACTTGTTTCAGCATCTTCTTTCTGCATGCCAGATTCCGAAACTAGTTCGGAATGACAATGATATTATCTCGCGAGGAATCTGCCTTGTCGTTATGCTGAACCTGCCCGACCGGCAGGCGGGCTCGTTTCAGTATCTTCTCCTTGCTGTCATGCTGAACTCGTTTCAGCATCTGAGTCTGATTTATGAGTCTGTATGATACTCAAAAGAAGACCCTGAAATAAATTCAGGGTGACACAATAATAATTAAGATTGCAACATTGATAACAAAACTTAATTCAAAATCACTGCTTCTCAAAATCGAATAAAGTTTTCCTTGTAAGATCCGCAACAGCAAGTTTATAATCTATCAACGCGTAAAGACTGTTTGTTCTCGCGTCAGTCAATCTCAACTGCATCTGTGACAGGTCAAAACTTGTAATTGTGCCTGCATCAAAACGTGACTTACTTATATTGTAACTCTTCTCTGCAAGCTCAACACTTTTGCTCAACACCTCCACACGCGCTTTTGCTGATTCAATTTTATTTAAAATCGAAATTATTTCCTTCTCAATCTGCTGCTTCTGATTGTTGTAAGTTAACTTTGTCAGATCAAGATCAGCCTGCGTTGATTCAACTTCACGGTTGTTTCTTCCCCAGTCAAGCACAGGAACAGAAAGCGTGAACACAACTCCCCTGTCTTTAGAAAAATCCCTGAATATATTATTGAACTTATCATCGTTCTTGTTAATTCCGTAATTAGCTGTAAGCTGACCGCTTATATTTCCGCGTGAATCCACTTCATCAACGTTTAGATTTCTTAATTCAATATCCGCTTCACTGTTTTTTATTTCCGATCTGTTCTCCAAAGCATGAGCTACAGCTTCTTCCATATCAACATTGATGGGTAAATACTCAAGCACCGCCGAGACATCGATATCTTCAGACAACTGTAAACCGATCAACAATTTAAAATCGTCCTTTGATTCTTTGAATGTACGTTCCTTATTCAACAGATCGTTTTTGCTTGAAGCAAGATCAATCTCTAACTGAAGTGCTTCAACTTCAGCGATAAGCCCTGCTTTAAATTTATTCATGGCTGTCTGGTAGGATGTTTCTGTCTGGCTTACTTTTTCTTTAGCGATCTCTACTTCCATTTTTGATTGATACAACTGGTAGAACCCTGCCGTAACATTGTATATCACATCATATTCGGCGCGCGTATAATTTCTTTTTGATTTTTCAAGATTGATTTCCGCACGCGTAAGATTTGCACTAAGATTATTAAACGTAAACAACGGCTGACTTAATCTTAAACTCAGGTTGCTGTAATAATCAACCGGTATATCCTGCTGTTCATTGAACTGATCTCTCCGCCACATCGAACCGACAAGCGAAAAAGTTCCGTTAGTAAAAACAATCGGCTGACTAAAAAATAACCTGCTCTCATAAGTAGTGTAACCTATCTCAAAAAACTGTTCCGTTCCTGTAACCGGGTTGAACTGGCTTGACAATGTTTGCGAGTAACGCGGTAAATCAAACTCCATATTAATAGATGTCATCAATCCAAGTTTTGCGGCTTCAAGTGTTTTTTGTGAACTGAGTAATGAATACTGTGCCGACTTTATCCCGTAGCTTTCTTTAAGCGCTATTGATAACGCATCTTCTAATGTAAGCTGTGTCTGGCTGTACAAATTCACTGAAAAGAAAAATAGTATCACAAATGGTTTTAATAACGATTTCATTTTATCAGAATTAAGTTGAAGTTTTTTGAAATGAATTATTCATAACGTAAAGATTCAATCGGGTTTTTATCAGCGGCTTGTTTTGCGGGATATATACCAAACAGAAGTCCCGTCGTAACTGAAACAACAAAAGCAAGTATAACCGAAAACGGAGATATGATGGTCTTCCATTCCGCATACGTTGATATAAGTGATGTAAGAATAAATCCTAATATTATTCCAAGCACTCCGCCGGCAACACTTATTGTAAGCGCTTCATACAAAAACTGCCTCAGTACATCAGTCCTTGTTGCGCCGACTGCTCTTCTTACACCAATCTCCCTTGTTCGCTCAAGAATGTTCGCGAGCATTATATTCATTATACCAATACCGCCGACGAGTAATGATATTCCCGCAATAGCTCCCATCACAATATTAAATATGCGCTGTGTTTTTTGTTTCTGTTCAAGTAGCTGTTCAGGAAGAACCACTTCAAAATCTTTAACCCCGTAATGACGCCTGTCAAGTATTCGTCTTACAAGATGTGCCGCTTCACTAAGATGATCCGAATTATTTACTTTTATTGTTAGCTGGTCAACTGAATTGCGATCAACGACCTTTGCCTGTTCCTGGTCATTACCGATTCGTATGAACATACCTGACATGTTATTCTGCTCTTCTTCAAACTTTTCCATCTTATACATCATCGTTGTAATGGGGACGTATATATCATCATTAAAATTTCTCAGTCCAAGTCCTTGTGAACCGGAAACATTTTTTGAAGATGTAAGCCCGATTATATTAAACCAAAGATCACCTATCTTTATTTTTTTGTTGATGGGATCTTCAAACTTAAAAAGTTTTTCTTTCACACCCGGACCAATAACACAAACGTTTGAATATCCTTCTAAGTGAAATGACTTAAAGAAAGAACCCGAAGCAATTTTTGAATTGAACGTTTCAGGATAATCGGCAGTTGTGCCGATAACTTCTGATTCACTCATATTCGATTTATAACTCACCTGTGTTTTAATTTCTCTTATCGGTGTGATGTATTCAACTAACGGGTTTAATTCTTTAATTGAATTGGCATCATTAAGTGTAAGCCCTGTTGAAAACGACGCCTTAGACCCCGAACTGTTTTTTTCCGGTGTAACTTTATTAATGATAATATTGTTTGTGCCCATCAGTTCAATCTGCTGAAGTGTTTCCTGCTTTGCGCCTTCACCTATCGACATCATCGCAATTACAGCGGCTACACCGAAAATAATTCCAAGCATTGTTAAAGCCGCACGGAGTTTATTGGACTGTAATCCCTTTAACCCGATTTTAAATGATTCAAGATTGTTCATCAATCAGCTTCCCGGCATACTCACAGAATTCGATTCCGTTTCACCAGTGCCTGTTTCTTCAGGAACTATCGTCGGATCACGTAACGCTACTTCCTGGTTTTCTTCAAGACCTTTTGTTATCACAATATAATTTTCACTCTTCTCGCCTACTTCAACAAACTGAACATCAAAACCGGAACCGTTCTTTACATAAACTATTTTCTTTCCGTCCATTTCAAATACAGCCTCCTGCGGAACAAACAACACTCCCGGTATTTCATTTATGACGATCTTGTTGCTTGTAGTCATTCCCGGTTTTAAAATTTCAGACTGACTTTTTATGAACACAGCAATCTCAAAAACTTTTATGTTGGAATTATTATCCTTCGTCTTGCCGAGCGATGCAACCGAACTGATATCAGCATTAAATGAACTGTCCCTGAAAGCATCAAGCTTAACAACAACAGGCAGACCTTTCTTCACACGGCTTACATCAACCTCATTCACATACGTTATACTTTCCATCGCGGAAAGATCTGGAAGAGAAACAAGCGTCATTCCGCTCCACGGTGTATCGCCAATCGCAACCTTCCTTCCCGTCGCCCAGTTGTTTTCATACACAACAAGACCCTCAGTCGGTGCGGTTAATGTAAGCATCTCAAGATCCCTCTTAGCACGTTCAAGGTCTGAACGTTTCTGCTGAACCTCAATGTCCGTTTTATTCATTTCAGACTGATCAATAATTTTCTGCGATTCAAGATCCTGTTTGCTTTTCAAAAAACTCAGTTCATTTCTTTTGTGATTAAGCTGTGCCTCCTGCTGTTTAACCGAAGCCTCAAACTTCATTTGCTCAACATTAAGTTTTGATAATTCAAAAGATAGCTCAGCACTCTTAAGATCGGACTCAAGCCGCGTCATTCCCGATTTCTGATTGGCGACAAGTTTTGCTTTATCCGAAATTGCAATTTCAAGTTTAGCTTCCGCGTCTTTTAAGTTTGTAATCGCTTCGGTAGGATCAAACCTTACAACAGTGTCGCCAGCATTCACATAAGTACCTTCGGGAATGAGATAAACAATTTTAAGGTTGCCTCTTATTCTCGGCGATGAAATTGAAATACTGTTCTTTGCCCTTAACTCACCGCTTTCAGTTACAGAAACAAGAAAATTATCCTTAACAACTTTATAAACCGGCACGCTGCTGTCCGGCGATGCAAAAACCGAATTCAGTATCAGCACAATGATGATGATACCAATAATTATTCCGCCAAGCAGTTTAGAGCTTTTTAAGAACGGCGGAATGTTTAAGTGAACAAGTTTGCTGTCAATTTTTTCTGAAGAAGATTTGATAACATCCAGCACGGGATTGCGGTAAAGCACTGAAGTGAGAGATTTGATTGTCATTACATAATCCGAAATAGTTAATCGCTCTATTTATATAAAAAGCGGTATCAACATAAAACTATCCCGAATAAAAAAAAATTCATATTACCGGAACAGTGTTTAGAAAGTGATGAATGGCGGGGAAGCGAAACTCTTCTCTATTTTTTCTACTTATTTTTTTATTGTTCTTTCTTTTTAGCATAATAACTTATGCCAAACTCCACAAACCCAAACCATCTCATTTCCTCTTCTTCTTCAAAATGTTCTCTGGTTCTTGTGTTTAAATAACTTACTGATCTGTCAAATATATAAGTTGGACCACCGGCAAAAAAATAAATATCCCCTCCTGAAACGAACTCCCTTCCGAGTCCCATATTTATTCCCCAATTTGAAGCCCCTAATGAAACAACTGAATCTGCTGAAGCAGAATCCATATCGACACCTTCCGGCATCCCGCCAAAATTTGATATACCCAATTCAATAAATGTGTTTGGTCTTTCTAAATCAAAATAATTATGTAATGCAAAACCATAATTATAAAATCCGGGAAGTACTCCCCCGTGAAGTTCAATAGCAAAACCATTAACAGGAAAATACTTTATTGAAAAAATACCTTTAGACACCAACCCGAAACTAAACCCAAATACAACATCACCTTTTCTTTGCGCGGGAAGTTCATTTACATTTAGCAATACTATAAAGAAAATGCTAAAGGCTTTTGCCCAATATTTTTTGTTTCTCATTATTAAATGTCTCCCTTACAACAAACGTCCCCAAACTATTTTTTCACGCTACAAACTCTTTACTTACTTATCCGTCTTTGACGGATTAGAGAGGTTAAATTTTATTGAGTATATTCTTTTATATAAGTTGATTCTACTGATTTACCATTTAAAGATGCTGGAATAATTTTAATTGAATTAAAATATTCTTCCGCATTTATGAAACTTATTGTATCAGGGAAAATATGTGCTTTGCTTAGTAGTTTTCCATTTTTGTCAATTCTATATAAAACATCAAACTTATCAATCATCGATTTAGTTCTTAATGTATATTTCTCGATGATTTTAGGCGGAACAAAAACACCCGTTATTGGCGCAACTTTCGACTGTCTATCTACTGTTCTGTATCTGGTCCAATAATAATTCGGAAAATTAAAATATAAAAAGTGTTCATCCTTCAATGCAAAATAGGGTGTAAAAGTAATGTTTTTACGAACTTCAAAACTATACAGAAAACCAGGATCGCCTGCAAAAAAATTTGAATAACTAATATTAGTAGTATCAATATTGACAGTTAAAACATTTCCTATTCCATTATTTTCTAAAATGTTTTTATACTCATTATTTATTTTATTTGTTTGAACTCTAAGATATACCTGGTTAAGAATAACTATGGATAGCAAAGAAAGTGCGATGTATGACGAATATTTATTTGGTAAAAAGATATTTAGCATTAGAAATAAAGTGAGACCTAAAAAAACAAACCCATAAGGATACTCGATAAAATAAGACAGTGTATCTTCTATCATAAATAACGGGTAAAAGATGAGGTATAACTTAAAAAACAAAAACAATGTGTAAAGAACTGAAATAACCAGTATTGTTTTTCTATATTTATTCTTTCTTGAGATGAAAAGGAGGCAAACTAAAATTAGAATGGGTATGATCCACAATTCTGTGTTTAGCAGTGTAATATTTTCGTTATCAATAAAAATCACAAGCATATAATTATTACTCATACCAAATTACCCGTTAGCAACTCTGGTTTATAACTGAGAAAAATAATCATCCGATAAACCATTCTTTATACTATCACGATATAAATCATAATCATCAGCACTTAAAGATTCTATATAATTAAATAATAAATAATTATTGGAAAACGAATCCGTTTCGTTTGAAATCTTCTGTGCGTATTGAATTTGAAAAAAGAATAAGATGAAAGCCAAAGAATATTTTACCATAAATCATCCTGTAAATAAAATTATTTTCTCCCGAACCGCTTTCCACATACAAGCCAAACCTGTACAACTGCCACAAAGCACTGCCCCGGGATTTTAGATAAGAAAAAGGGGCGCACAAATACAATAGTAACTTAGCGTAACGGAAAACCAATTTCAAATGTTAAATATTTAGTGTTAAGTGTTTAATTGGGAAGGGAAAAGTTAGAAATAAACCGCAGGCAATAGACAGTGTGCAAATCCTCAGTCAACAGTCGGCAGTCTGCAATTTTTTGATCAGTGTGTTATAAAGTAAAGGAGAGGGCTGAGTCCGGAAAGATGAATGGCTGATTGATTCAATGACTGACTGAATAAAAAGATTAAGCAATCACGCTTTACAAAAATATATTTGAGATCAGGTATACCCGTCTCGTCACCAGTATCAGGTAACAAGCAGTTAGTAACTAGTAACTATCTTCGTTCAATTCCTCCTTAGTGCTTCTGAGTGTTCTTAGTGCCTGAGTGGTAAAAAAAATTTCTCCGCGCAACAAAAAAGGCGACCATTCCTGATCGCCTCAATTTCAATTATACATTGTACATTGTAAATTATACATTGCCCCACCCTACTTCATCAAAACAAACTTCCTCGTCTCGATAAAATTATTCGCTGTCAACCTGTAATAATAAACTCCCGATGACAATCCTGTTCCATCAAAGTTAACTGAATAAGAGCCGGCAGACTTAAACTCATTAACAAGAGTCGTCACCTCTTCACCGGATGATGAATAAACTACAAGTGATACATTCGTTGCCCCGCCAACCTTATAATCAATCCTTGTTGTCGGATTAAAAGGATTCGGGTAATTCTGTTCAAGCTTGAATGCGTTAAGAATATTTTCATCATCAACACCGGTAGGTGTTTGCACAGTAATAGTTTTATTCGATGCAAAATTCCACTGGTCGCCGGTATTATTTCCGTTAAGATTTACACTGTTACCGTTCGCATATAAAATTATATCTCCTGCAGTTGCGGGGGCAGTATAAGAAAACTCAAACACCACCGATCCGCCGGTTGCAGCTCTTGGACTTGTATGAGTAAGCTCTTGCCCTATCTTTTGTAAACCTTCCAAAACATTAAGCGTCCCTGATGAAGCAGCGATATTAGTTCCCGCCGCTGTTAAAGGACCGCCTGTAATTGTAACAGTAAAATTTTCTGTTGCACCGGTTTCCATAATTGATGGACCATCTATCACAACACTTACATTTCCCGATGGAGTAGTACTGTGACAATTGCAACCCGGGTCAGTCGTGTTTTTCATCGTTCGGCCGGTTATCCCGGTAGAGAAAGCGTACATTAAAATCGTTGACGAAATTATTATTAACAGGACTGTAATTGTAACTGGTTTTTTATTTGAGATCATTTATTGGTTCCTCCAATACATATTATTTTACATACTAATTTTCTTTACGGTAAATCCTAAATCAGATAAAGAAATAAATCAGGATTTTTTTACTTAAGGCTTTTTAATAGAATTGTGTTGTTTTGGTTTACACTTTTCACGCCAGAAATCTTTAATAAAAAACCTGTGATTTCAACTGATACTTATAATTATTTTTTATTCAGATAAAATCAATTCCAATTTTAACCGGAACTTAATAACAATTTTACCACGTCATTATCACCCGATGTTTGCCAACACAAATTATGTCTTATATCGACTATAAGCAGCTTTTATTCTAATGAATCATCAATTAGACATTGCGGAAACAAGGTTATAAAATTTCATCGCGCAAATTTTAAATCATCGTTTCGGGCGGAACTATTTTTTCTTATCCCTGTTTCCGCATTTAAGAAACTATTTCATCAACACCATTTTTTTCACTTCAGAAAGTACCGGCTGTGATCCGGATTCTTTTTGAATTTTTAATTGATAGTAATACACACCGCTTGAAAGTGCTGAACCATCAAACGCAAGTGACTGATAACCTTCACTAACATAACCGCTTTTCAGAACTCCAACTTCCTTACCAAGAGTGTTGAATATTTTTAACTCTACAAATCCCGGTGAATCAATGTAGTAGCCAATTGTTGTTGAAGGATTAAATGGATTCGGGAAATTCTGATCCAGAACAAATGACTCAGGTCCTTTAACCTCATATTCACCGGCAAGATTATAGTAAGTAAATGAACCATCAAAATCGGTTTGCTTTAACCTGTACCTGTAAGTCGCTGTATTCAAATTTTTATCTTCAAATGTGTACCGGTTTTCTGATGTTGAATTTCCGGCACCTTCAATCAAAGCAATATTTATCCAATCACTTTCGATTTCACCTGAAGATACAATTTGTCTTTCTACTTCAAATCCTTTGTTATTAATTTCACTGCCGGTAGTCCATCTCAACAAAATTGATCTTCCGTTTATCGAGGCAGAAAAATTTGTCAATTCAACCGGAACAATTGTCATCACCTGCACAGCAAAATTATCAGCAAAGTTCCACTGATCGCCATCATTAAATCCATTAAAGTTTACACTGTTTCCGTTAGCGAATAATGTATCGAAACCTTGTGTACCGGGTGCGGTGTATTGAAACTGAAAAGTAACTGATCCGCCGGAAGGTGATTTAGGCGAAACATGTGTTAGTTCATCACCTATGATTTGCAGATCGGAATTGATGTTTGCAAGCGAGCCTGTCAATGCGGCAATGTTTGTACCGCCTCGCACTAATGGTCCGCCGCTTATTGTCACAGTGTACGTATTAACACTATTTATTTGAACCTGCGTTGGACCACTTATAACAACATTGACACTTAAAGTTGGATCAACTGCATGACAAAAACATCCATTACCATTTTTCCTGGTCTCCCCGGTAACTCCTGTAGAGTAAGCATATAACAAAAACGTAGAACTAAGTATGAGAAGCAGAACTGTGAATGGAAGCACGGGTTTAGAGTAACCTTTTGCCATTACGACCTCTTTGATTATGAGTTATATGATTGGATTCAAATGAAGTAGTAGTTGTAAATTGAAATTAGTGACACCTTCTATTAATCAGAATCAGTTAATACGCCGTGCTCAGATCCAGGTTCCCAATCCTTACCATCGCATGGCAGGAAGTCAACGGAGGGATGTTTATCATATTTCATACACAGAACAGCTGATTTATCAAAATGTCTGCAGCTTGAACATAATGAAGCTTCAACAATTTGTTTGTTTTGTTCTTCAAAAGATCTGTAGCGAACTATCGCCGGATGGATGATAACACCATAAACGAGGAAGCAAAATATTATCCACCAAAACCGGTAATCTATATAGCCCGTTAAGAACCATAGCAAAGGAATAACAATCGCTGTTCTGATTAATGCCCAGTATATTATTCCACCCATATATTTCCGATCATAAAAATTGATTTGAAATTACAGACTTTTTACTGAACATAAAAACATTTCCGTCCTGTGAAAATTTCCGTATATCTCTGCCATTAAATACAAGTTTGAAGTGTTTTACTAACGAAATCTCAACTTGCTGTTAGATAAATAAAGTATTATTATTGAGTGATTTAGATATGTAATTTTTACATGTCCGTGGGAAAAGGAGAAAATGAAGGACTTTTGTGAGCGCGGGTGGGCTCGAACCACCGACCCTCTGCTTAAAAGGCAGATGCTCTACCCCTGAGCTACGCGCCCTCAAAAATTAGAAGCGGAAATATAATTAATGGTTGTTTTTATTCCAAATTACCAATCACATTGAACTTAACTATTTGCCAAATTTTATGATAAAAAATTCAAAAATTCTTGTTTGTGACGACGACGAAACCCTTTGTTATCTTTTAAAAGAACAACTCCTGGAGGAAGGATTTTCAGTCGATACTGTTTATGACGGCGGTTTTGCAATTGAAGCATTAAAAAGAAAAAATTATGATACTTTGCTTCTTGATCTGAATATGAAAGAAGTTTCAGGTGAAGAGGTTTTGAAATTCGCCGCTGAGTATAATTCATCAACTCAGGTGATAATTTTATCAGCACAATCAGAAATTAAAAAAGCTATTGAGTGCATTAAACTAGGGGCTTATGATTTCATTACCAAACCTTACATTTTTGATGAACTGTTACTTACAATTCAAAGAGCTTTGGAACATAAAGAGTTAGTCGTAAAAACAACCATCCTTGCAAACCAGGTAAATAAGAAACAATCAAATAGCATAATTGGAAAAAGTATTGAATTACAAAGAGTAATTAATCTTGCAAACAAATCTGCTACTTCTGACTCTAACATCCTGATTGAAGGTGAAACCGGTACAGGAAAAGAATTACTGGCTGAATATATTCATAAACATTCATCGCGCGCGGAGAATCCATTCGTCGTAATTAACTGTGCTTCTTTACCTGATCAATTAATAGAGAGTGAATTATTCGGGCATGAAAAAGGAGCATTTACGGATGCAAAATCAACCAAACAGGGATTAGTTGAAATAGCACATGGCGGCACTTTGTTTCTTGATGAAATTGGAGAATTGAGTCTTGCCTTACAACCTAAACTTTTAAGATTTTTGGAGAATGGTGAATACCGTCGAATTGGCGGAGTAACAAATCTAACATCTAATGTAAGAGTGATCGGTGCTACAAACCGTAATCTGCTTGAAGAAGCGGACAATAAAAATTTTAGAAAAGATCTATTGTTCAGGTTAAATGTTATCACACTTACTATACCTCCTTTGCGTGACCGTAAGGAAGATATTATTCTGCTTGCAACTCATTTTCTTGAAAGTAAATCTCCTGTACGTGCCCCAAAGAAACTTTCACAGCAGGCGGAAGATTTATTACAGAATTATAATTTTACAGGAAATATCAGAGAGCTTGATCATATAATTGAGAGAGCAATAATTTTTTCTGAGGGGGAATATATCAGACCAGAAGATTTAAATCTTCCAAATTTTACCGTACAGGGTAAGTTCAAGTCACAACCAGATTATTCATCTCCTCCTGAAAACATCTTAAGTATGGATGACCTGGAGCGATGGCATATTGAACGGGTACTAAAAGTTAACCGTTGGGACAGAACCCAAACCGCCAGCCAGTTAGGTATAAGCCCCAAAACACTTTATACAAAAATTAAGAAGTACGCAATCAGACAGGACTAAGATCACATGCTTGATAAACTGATTTCTAAATATGCTCTCAAAGAGCTTTTAGAAATTGATTCTCTTCCTATAGCTTTGGCTGATAAAAATCAGAAGTTTATCTGGTTCAATAAAAGTTTTAAGGAAAGAGTATCTGCTGACAGGTTAAAAGGGAAATCAATCACATCTGTGTTTGGTTTTATTCCGCAGGAAACTCTGAAAGAACTTACCAAATCAAAATCACTTATAATACAGAATCCTGCAAATAGTCAGACGCTAAACCTGACTGTTCTTAAATCGACAAAATCAATTGATGGTTATTTTATTAAGTTCATTTCTGTTGGTGATTCAGCAGCGACACAAAATGAGCAGAATGAATTACTGCAATTGAACCTTCAGTTCCAGAAGGAATTGCATGATATTCTTAATATGCTTGCAAAAGAAAAATCACTGAATACCATCGCCGAAGAAATTTTACAACGAAGTATTAAAATCAGTAATAGTAATATCGGTTTAATGGTTTTTTATAATGAATCAAAAAAATATGATTTCGTTTATCCATCTCCTGTAGAAAAAACAGGATTATCCCCGGATGCGGAAAAAGAAGTTTTATCCAGTCTTTCATTTATTAACAAATGGTTGTCGATAAATCATCGTTCACTTTCAGCACTAAACCAGAGAAACAATATAGGTTTTAACCTTGCACGAGTATTACAATGTGAGTCGCTGATTATTTCCCCTTGTTTTTTTGATGGATCGTTGCTTGCGGTAATTATAGTCGGTAAAAAAAACACAAGTTACTCTGCACTTGAAATAAATATCCTTGAACAATATGCTTCATTACTGGCATTTGGAACGGGCAGTATAAGATCACGCGAACTTAATACAGCGCTTGAGAGCAGACTTCTTCAATCTCAAAAACTTGAAACTATAGGTAAACTCTCAAGTGGAATGGCACATGACTTCAGTAACCTGTTATCAAGTATCTTCGGAAGTTTAAACCTTCTTAAAAAAAGAGTACCGGAGAATGATAATATATTACGACTGCTTGATAATATAGAGAACTGTTCTATCCGTGCTAAAGACTTGACGAAAGGATTATTATCATACGGCAAACCGACTCCTAAAAGAAAAGAGCTTGTAAAACCTTTAACTCTTTTAAGTGAAATTGAAAAAGTAATAACACAAACTTTCCCAAAGAATATTGTGTTTAAATCCTCGATTGATGAATCACTTTATGATATCCTTGGTAACGGGACAGAAATATACCAGGTGCTTTTAAATCTTTGTGTAAATGCTAAAGAAGCAATTGAAGGCAGCGGAGTAATCACTTTAACTTCCAGGAATATCACCATCAATGAAAAAAACATTATCAGATTCCCCTTGTTTGAGAAAGGGAACTATGTTTGTTTCTCGGTCAATGATACTGGTTCAGGTATAAGTGAAGAAAATGTACAGAAGATTTTTGATCCGTATTTTTCAACTAAGGAAAAGGAAACCGGGTCAGGGCTTGGACTATATGTTACTTATGGAATAATTAAAGCGCATAAAGGATACATTGATGTTGAAAGTTCAAAAGAAAATGGGACTACTTTCAATGTTTATATTCCTGCTTACGAACCAGCTGCAATTGAAAGTGGTTATCCGTCAGATAAGATTATACTTCTAGCAGATGATGAGATTATGCTTCGTGACCTTTTAGCAGAACTACTTGAATCGAACGGATATAATGTAATACGTGTTTCATCAAGTGCTGAAGTGTTAAAAGTACTTACGGAAGAAATAAAAGTTGATATGGTTATTATTGACTATAACATGCCGGGCGGAATGAACGGACTTGACTGTGTTGCAAGAATAAGAGAGCTGAATCTTGATATGCCGATTATTCTGTCAACAGGCAGTCTTTTATTCGATGAAGATTTTGATGTGAACAAGATGGGAATTAGTAATATGCTTCCCAAGCCTTATGAATTTGATACGATGTTAACCACAATAAAAAAACTGATCTGATTATTCCGCGGCAGCACTTCCCTTATCGAATTCAATCATCTTTATATTTTTAACATAGTCAGAAAAGATAGGACTTTTCATCGCGTTCAGCTGATTTAACACACTTGTTATTTCACTGATTGCGGTATCAATATATTCAAGTCGTTTAAGAAGTGCTTCTTTTGAAATTTCTTCCTTATTCAATTCACGTTTTATAGCAGCAAGAGAAAGGCTCATTAACGTGAGCGGTTGTTTGATTTTATGATTTGCGGTTACAACAGTTGCCGCGAATGTATTTCTCTGTTCGGCTTCAAGTACCATTTTATGTGCCTCTGATAGTTTTAGTGCTGAACGGACACGCGCCAGGAGCTCCACCTTATCGAATGGTTTTTTTATGTAATCAAATGCACCAGCCTCCAGCCCTTCTTTTGTATCATCGGCACCTGCTTTTGCCGTTACAAGTATAACCGGAATTTTGGATGTTGCCGGATAGTTTGTAAGTGTTCTGCATACTTCAAAGCCTGACATATCGGGCATAATAACGTCGAGTAAAACAAGGTCAGGCAGATCTGTTATTGCTTTGTTGATTCCTGTTTTACCGTCGTATGCAGTTAATACTTCATAACCTTCATGTTCTAATCTGTCCTGTAACAGAAAAACATTTTCCGGAAGGTCATCTATTACTAAAATTTTTTCCATGCTCTTAGCTGTTTTTTTGCTTAATAGTTCTTTCAATTTTAAATGCCATTGCATTAGCGTCGACCGGCTTATTTATATAGTCATCAAATCCATGTTTAAGGATGATCTCTTTATCACCAGCCATTGCTTTTGCCGTCACTGCGAAAACCGGTATGTCCTTCCATTCCGGGTTTTCACGAATTTTGGTTATAGTTTGAAATCCATCCATCTCTGGCATCATAATATCGAGTAAAATAAGATCAGGTATTTTTTGCTGAAGCAGTGATAAACAATCTTTACCACTTTTCCCGAGGATAGTTTTACATCCGCATTCCTGAACAATTTCATTCAACGTGAACAGAGTGTCCGGATCATCATCAATAATAAAAACATCACCTAAATATTCTTCATTTATTTCCGTATCAGGTGACTTAACAACTTCATTTGAATTACTATCAATATCAATGCCGATGTGATGATAGTATTCTTCCTGCTGATTGATTCTATCTCTTACGATTTTCAGCACATCAAGAGGATGACTTCGTGTTTTGATGGTAATATCTTCTACTATCGCCTGTAATTTTATTTCTTCATCCTCAGTTAAGTCGCGCTCTGTATTGATAATGATAGGGATGTGTTTTGTTTCCTTGTGAGACTTCAGTTTTTGTGAAAGATTTATCCCATCTATTTTAGGCATAAACAAATCAATGATTGCAAGGTCGGGTTGAATCTCTCTGATTTTGCTGAATGCAATCTCACTATCTTTTATATAATGTATCCTGATGTTCTGATCTTTGAACGCATTCTTGATCAAATCAAACTCAAACTCTTCATCATCGACTAAAACTATTTTTTCTATTCTCCTGTCGGTCATTCCTTCAAGCTTATCGAAAGCTGAGAGAAGCTGGTTTGCGGATACAGGCTTGACAAAGTAATCAAAAGCACCAAGCCCGTAACCAAGATTCTGGTCAGCAAGAATTGATACCATGATCACAGGGATATCCTTTGTTTGAGAGTTTTCTTTAAGTGCTTTCAGAATATTCCAACCGTCTTTCCCGGGAAGCATAATATCCAATGTAATGGCAAATGGCTGAAACCTTACAGCCTTTTCAATACCTCTTTGTCCATCTTCCGCGTAAATTACTTCGTAACCTCTTGTTGAAAGATATTGACCAATTGTATAACGAACTTCAGCATCATCATCAATTACAAGCACAGGGTTGAGACGATTCTGCTTTAGAACTGCCGGATTTACTTTCGCGACTTCAACTCTTGGCAGTTCTTTAATCAATGTAAACGGGATAGAAAATATAAATGATGAACCAATTGATGGCTGGCTTTTGACAGATATTGAGCCTGAAAGCAGTGCTGCAATTTTCCTTGAGATATTAAGTCCTAATCCTGTGCCGCTGTATTTGCGTGTTGTAGTGCCATCAATCTGTCTGAATTCCTCAAAAATAATTTTCTGATCTTCTTCCGATATACCTATTCCTGAATCGGAAACCATAAATTCAAGTTGCTGTTTTTCATCAGTTGAAATTTTGAATTCAACAAATCCTCTCTCGGTAAACTTTATAGCATTACTTAAAAGATTAACCATCACCTGGGTAACTTTAGATCTGTCTGTTTTAATTAGAATGCTTGTGTTTATTTCTTTAACTGTTTTAAACTCAATTGATTTATTCAGCAGCAAAGGTTTTATATACACTTCAATATCATTTATCATATCATCAAGAACTACATCTTCAAAGTGAAGTTCCATTTTGCCTGCTTCAATCTTTGACAGATCAAGAATATCGTTGATGAGATTCATCAGCCTTTTGCCGTTTTTAAAAACAACTTCAAGGCGTTCTTTATCATTATCTCTAAGTATACCTTTTTGAAGTATTAATTCAGTAAGCCCAAGAATTGAATTCATCGGGGTTCTTAACTCGTGAGACATACTTGCGAGGAATTGCGATTTAACTCTTGTCGATTCTTCAGCACGTTCCTTCTGTATTTCAAGTTCATCGGCTTTTTCTTTTAACTGTGTATGCAGTTCAAGCAGAGCGTCATTCTGTTTTTTAACCTGCAGGTTTTGTTTCTGATAATCTTCATTCAGTTGCTTTAATTCCTTAACGAGATCTTCCAACTGTCTAAGCGTTGTCGCGTTCATTAATCCAACTGCAAGTTGGTCCTGTATTTTTACAAGATACTCCCTGGCTTCCGGTGTCGGTTTGTCAATTGATGCAAGCTCAAGCAATGCTATGACCCTGTTGTTATAAAGAACCGGAACGAGCAGAAGATATTTTATTTCTATTGCTACGAGTCCTGTAGAAATAACCGGAAGGTTACCTCCTGAAATTATTTCCAGCGTTTCTTTCTTTTTTATAACTGATTGGTAAAACTCACTCTTCTCACCCAAAGAAATATTTTCATTTAAACCGAAAGAGCTTATGAGTGATACTGATTCGCTTTCAACAAGATACAGAGCACCGACTGTGAACCCGCAAATTTTTATGATCTTACTCAGAGTCGCTTCGCCTATTTCTTTTAAAGTCGGGTTTTGATTTATTAAAGCAATGAACTCCGCATATTCTTTTTTGGCTTTCTGATTTTTTTCGATCTCATCAATCATTGTATTGAATGCATCGGCAAGCTGACCTATCTCATCATTACTCTTTAATGTTATCTTACTTTTGAAATGTCCTTCGCTGGTAATTTCGGTTGCCTTGCTTAACAGTCCTACCTGTTTACGAATACGGCTGGTGAATATATATGTAAGGATCAGTGAAATAGTAACTGAAGCGAGACCAATTATGATAAGAATATCCTTCAGGTTTGACCGAAGATCAGCCGCTTCATTAAGTGTTGAAAACAACAGAAACTTAAAATTGTTTTCATTCACAAATTCGTAAGAAGGTTTATAAATGGTTGCGAGTATATCTGTTGATTCAGTTTCACTGGCAAACAGATCATAATTTTTTTTGTTCTGAAGAGCTATTGATGCTTCATTCAAAGCATAAAAATACCGCTGATTAACTGCCGGGTTGGAAATTTCCGAAGGGATTCCGTTCCATACTAATGCCAGTTCAACATTTATTCTTCTTGCAAACAAATGAATTATTTCCGATGAGAATAATTTTCCGTAGTAAAAAGTATTTCCTTTTTCGAGAGTGTCTATCTGTACTATTGCATAAGGATTATTGAGTATAAAATCTTCTATACTAAACTTGCCTGAAGGTATAATAATAAAATCTTTGTGCACTCTGTCATAAAGCAGATTACTCTCATCATTATGAACCTGTAAAACAAAGTCAAGGTTCTTGCCGAGTCTGTCCTCAGTAAAAGTATAATCAGAGATAAGATCTTTCTTTATCAGATAGTATTCACCCTGAACATCTTCAAGAAATTCACGGTAAGTATAGATAAAATTATTTGCGGCGTTTAATAAATGGCGGGATTGCTGAGAGGTTAAAGCATTATA
The DNA here is from genome assembly GCA_016700155.1 of Ignavibacteriales bacterium. Classification (NCBI taxonomy): domain Bacteria; kingdom Pseudomonadati; phylum Ignavibacteriota; class Ignavibacteria; order Ignavibacteriales; species Ignavibacteriales bacterium. Next base: position 4,456,161 of record CP065001.1, on the reverse strand, counting down.
CATTATTGAGTAAAAGCCAACAGCAGAGCTGGCAATTACCAATACCACAATTGCGAAGTTTATAAAGATAATCCGGTAACTTAATTTCATTACTCATGTATCTCTTTGCAAAACTTTTCTTATCGTAATTAACAATTCATCAAAATCATACGGCTTACTGATAAAATCACTCGCCCCCATTTTTGCCGAATCAATTGCACTTTTAACATCAGCATAAGCTGTAAGTACAATTATTTTTGTGTTCAAGTGTTTTTGTGATAGTTCTTTCAGAACGTCAAAGCCATCCTTCTCCGGCATTTTAAGATCAAGAAGAAGGAGATCGACTTTATTCTGATTCAGGTAATTAAATGCTGCATCACCTGAATTTACAAACTCAGCTTCGTAGCCGACCTCAGCCAATTCTTCTTTTAATACCGAACAAAGGCTTAAATCATCATCAACAATAAGAATTGATTCCATGTTACTTTTAGTTTATACGACTTTCCGTACCGTTAAGCTGAAGATATTTTATTTTTTCTGTGTTCTTTTTAATCTCATCTTTAAGAAGAGTATCATTATTCGGGCTTGCAAGTCTTTCTTTTAGTGTTGGAACCAGTTCAGCTTTTATAAGAATTACGAGCTCTTTTTTTGTATCAACTGTTTCATCACTTCCTGTCAGATATCTTATACCGAATACCCACCATGGTAGATCCTTAAAGAATGGAATACCATTTCTTACTTTCTGCTGATCAGTTACAAACAAACCTCCTAAAACAGTTTCTTCATTATTAAGTAATACTATTTCAGTAGTTGCCTGTGTTTTTCTAATCTCAGTTGTTGTTTCGGTCTGGTTGAATGAGCTTCTTTCAACTTTCAGGTCCAGAAGCATATAATTAATTTCATCTTCTTTATATACATAAGGTGTTACTTCGATGATTGTACCTGTAGGGAAGAAACTTTCAACAACGTTACCAGCAAAGTCACGCTGCTTAACAGAGAAATCAGAACCAACCTGTATTCTTCCGACGTTCCTATCTCTAACTACGATGTTAGGGCTGGCTATAATTTCACCAAGATTTTCTTCTTCAAAGAATTTAAATATCGCTGTTGCTTCGCCGAGAAAATCTCCAACTTCAAAATCACTGGAAGCGCTAAGCTCAAAGCTTCTTTGTTCCGCGGTTTCTTCAGTTTGATTCATTCCCAATTGTCCGCCAAGATCCAATCCTTTTTTAGAGAGCAGCACTTTCCAGTCAATTCCTCTCTGTCGTGATTCGGCAACATCCAGTTCAAAAAATACTGCTGATATTTTAACTTCACGCGAATCTACTGAAGCATATGTTTCCGGGGTTCGGTTATCAACTGTTTCAATCTTTTTCTTAACAATTATAACGTCTTCTTTTTCTTCAAAGACAAGTCCCACGTATTGAACGAGAACAACAAGTGCTTTGTCGTAAGGTATGTTCTTAATTTCAATTCCGATAGGAGTATCCATGCTTACCGTAGAGACTATTTTTTTACCTCTGGAATTTTCACTGACTTTACTCAGAAGCTGAATAGCCTGGTTAAAAGTCAGGTTTTCCGAAAGTGTAACAATCTCTTCCGGGCTGGTGTAGCCTTTAAATTGTTTTTCAAGGTATTGCTGTGGAAATACCAGTGCAGCCAGGAACAGAGATATTAAAAGTGCTTTAGTTATTGTTTTCATTTGAATACTCTCTATTTAGTTTTTTTTGAAACTACTTCTTTTTGTAATTCGAGATCAACTTTTTCTATTATACCACCTTTGTTAAGGATAAAGCTAACCCGGTTATTTGCGTAATCGATCTTAGTTAAGTAACCGAGGTAAACCTGTTCTCCTTCCCAAACTAAGTAGGTATTGCCTTTACTGTCTGCAAGGAATGCCCCTTCAGGAATTAATGCAAGCAGTTTTGCTCCTTGTACATCGAGTAATCCATCAATATTAGGCGGAATTTCATTACGTATAAGCGGGAAGAATGAATCGTAAATTCCTCCTGTGCTCAGATTATTTTCTACCAGGTCGGCTGTAGCAAAGCGGTTATTGTTAGCAAAGTACACATTAACTGTAAAACTAAAACTTACAAGAAAATGCGGAATATCATCCAGATCAGTTGTAACAAGATTAGCCAACGAAACCTGGCTTATCTTTTTTAACTCTTTGCTTTGTTCTATTGCATAAATAAAACGGTACACATCACTGTAACTTCCGGCTCCGCTCAATTTATACTGATAGTAGAAAAATTCTTTCTCCTGCTTTCGTTCCGTAAACTCTATATCTATATGAGTGAATGGCGAATACGCCGTACTCACATCATTTACGAAGGTGAAGAATTTTATGGAAGAAAGATTCATCGGGATATTGAACTTTCTTGCCGCCAGAACTGAATCAAGCACTGCAGCACGTCTTACCAGATCCTGGTACTGCATTGTCAACTGTTCTGTATTATAATCGTTGGCTTTCAGCTCCTCCAGTTGATTTCTTTTCTCGGTTAGTTCACCGCCCTGAATAATGAAAAGATATATACCGCCAAGAAGGAGAATAAATATCAGTAAGCCGACGAGACCAAGCGTACTTTTTAATTTTCTATTCATTTTTATGATAGCTTGATAAATTAAAAGTTAGTGTGAATTTGTATGCATTGCTCTCACGCAAAGCTTCGTAAACAACTTTGTTAAGAACCGCTGACTCAATAGAGTATGCAAAATCTGTCATTACATTTTTTGAAAGTGCATAACCTTCGAGTACTACCTGATCGCCTTCACCTTTAGTTAATTTTGTTAACCATATGTTTTGCTTTACACCAAAGAACTGCGAGATATTATTCATAACATCCTTCCAGACACCGGTGCCGACTGATACTGAATCAAGTATAGCCTGCGTCTGGTCGAAACCGCTTATCTTTGTTTCAAGTTCCTGTATCTTATTAAGTATTTCCTTGTTCTGCTGCACTAAAATTCTCTGTTCCGCAATCTGGCCATCCAGATCGGAAAGTTCCTGTGTGTTTTTTAATACCTGGGTAGTAATAAAAAATGTTGCCGCAAACAACAACGGCAGCATTGCATAACCGTGCCATGCAAACTGGAAAAACTTCTGTTCTTCTTTAACATACTTCGGCAGAAGGTTGATTCCTTTATGCTCTTCCTTCAACTCATCAAAGTAATCTACAGCTACTGCTATTGGAATACTGAATGCAGAAAATTTTTCTTTTGTATCCGCGTCAAGTGCAGAAATATCCAGATCATCAAACTCAAGTCTTGATACGTTCGCTTCAGGAAATGTTCCGTAGAATGAAAGAATAAGATTTTCAGAATCATCTTCACCGCACACAATAATATTATCGAGTGAAGAGATACCGCCGTTTTCCATTTCAAGTAATATTTTTGAAAAGTAAACATCATAGGTGTGAAGATTAAGCGTACCTATATCAAGCGTGGTTCCAATATGTCTTAATTTTCTTCCATGTAAGAAGATAAGTTTGCTGTATTCTTTCCCGATGTAAACGATTAATGAATAGTCATCAGGGAAAAACTTTTTCCTTTTTGCAACGTAATATGCCAGGGATAGCTCAGCACTTTTGACAGTAGGAATTTTATAATGTCTTTGTCCGTTATGTCTTGCCAACGAATTGATAAGCTGAATGCAGCCAACTTCACCGCCAAGAAATACCGAGAGAAGCGATTTGTCCGCAAGTTCAATATACCCAAGGTTTTCTTTATCAACGGTTACATTCTTTGTTTCCTGAATGTCATTAATGATCTCCTGGGTTATCTTGGCAGACTTGGGTTGTTTCGAACCTTCAAAGACATGATAGTATATAGCCGGTTCAGTAAGAGCAGGAATAAACATGCTTTTACTAAGATTAAACCCGCGAAGTGAATCATTCAAAGTACTGAAACTTGTTGCAGCAACCTTTGTATCTGTTCCGGGTTTGTTAATACCATCAAGCTTAAATTCGTCGCCTTCAATGTTTAAGGTAGACAATCCTTCATCAACTTCGATGTTGGGATTGAGTCCGTCGACCGTAACTGTCCGGAGAACTTTCATCTTCTCATTCTCCTTATTGATGACAGCTATTTTAGTGTCGTTTCCTTCGCAGTATACACATACAAGAGGTTTCATTTAAGCAGCCGTTAATAGTTGTTGAATTCTTGTTTTATTATTTGCATAAGCAATGCAGTTCTCAAGTGAAATTTTCTTTTCCATATAAAGGCGTTTTAAATCCTGTTCCATAGTTATCATACCGCTGGGACCGCCCTGATTAATCATCATATAAATTTCACTGATATTATTATTCTTTATAGCAGCCTTAACATTCGGATTTACTATAAGGACTTCTTTTGCCATCACTCGTTTACCATCCAGGCTTGGAACCAATTTTTGCGATACCACAGATGTTAATACATCAGCAAGCCTGTTACGAACACGTTCCTGTTCATTAGGATGCACTTCAGCTATTATACGATCAAGTGATTCTGATGCTGATGATGTGTGAAGAGTTGAGAAAACTTTATGTCCGGTATCAGTTACTTCAAGTGTTGCCATTATGGTTTCCGGATCTCTCATTTCTCCTACGACTATAATATCAGGATCCTGACGCAATGACTGAATAACACCTTCTTTAAAAGACATTACATCACGACCTATCTCCCTGTGTTTAATGATCGATACGTTAGAAGTATGAACGTACTCAACAGGAGAGGCAATGATGATTATATGCGCGGGATCAAATTTGTTATGGTGATCAATGAATGTATCAAGTGTTGTGGATTTACCGGAACCTGTGATTCCCGTAACTAATGACAAACCGAATTTTATATAAGCATGACTCATTACTTTTACAGCGTTAGGATGAAAGCCCAGTGAGTCCATAGGTCTTATCACTGCATTGATGGCTCTCATATTCAATGCTAATGTGTCGAGATCAAAATATGCATCAGCTCTGAACCTTACGAAAGCTTTTTTACGCTCATAAAAATAAGTATAACTGAAATCGAGATTTTTATTTTCCCACAAAAACTTTCTTTGATTACCATTTAAAAGATTAATAATCAGGACTGCAGCTTCATCTGCAGTAAACTGAGGAAGGTCTTTAACTCTTTCTTTCTTACCAAAAATTCTCATCCATATAAAATCACCGCATCCTGCACCGCCAATTTCAATATCGGATGCATCGCGTTCGATCATACTTGTAAGAAGTTTATTAAAAAGATTTCTCAATACAAGTTTTGATTCTGCCTGCATTGTTTCAATGTTCTCAAGCAGATAATGAACCCTGTCTGGTCCAAACAATGATTGGGGAATTGTTTTTGCAAAATTGCTTACAATATTTTTTTCTTCGGTGAAACTCACAATTACTACCTGTTGCCTATATGTTTATTCGTTGTACAAAAAAATCAGAGTAAATTTTACTTGAATTACGGGAAAATTTACTCATCCGATGTTGATGCTAATACCTCTTCAATTGATGTTAAACCATGTTTAACTTTTTCAAGACCTGAATCGCGAAGCGTGAGAGAGCCATCTTTTTTAGCTTGTATTCTTATCTTTTCTTCATCTACTTCGACGCCTGATCTAACTATTATTTGTCTAATTTCTTTTGTAAAGTATAATGCTTCGTGAATTGCCATTCTGCCTTTGTAGCCGGTGTTACCGCATTTGTCGCAACCCACGGCTTCATATACAGTTTCGTTAGCCCAATCTTCACTATTTAAACCTGCTGCTGACATTAATGCTTCATCAAAATTTGTAACTTTCTTTTTACAGTCATTGCAAAGCCTTCTCAACAATCTCTGTGCCACTATAATGTTAATTGCATATGCAATTAGAAATGGTTCTATGCCCATTTTATATAAACGCGCAACAGCACTCGGCGCATCATTAGTATGTAATGTTGAAAATGTTAAGTGACCTGTGTTTGCAAGTTTGATTGCAACTTCGGCAGTTTCTTTATCGCGCATCTCACCAACCAGTACAATATCAGGGTCGTGACGAAGTATAGATCTTATCGCTTGTTCAAAATTCATTTTATATCCGATCTTTAACTGTCTTGCACCGGATATTACATACTCAACAGGATCTTCAACTGTAAGAACATTAACGGTGGGATCAATCACCTGGTGTAAAGCTGCGACAAGTGTTGTGCTTTTACCGCTTCCCGTCGGGCCGGTAAGGATAACCATTCCCTGCGGCTGACGTATTGCTTTTTCAAAAGCTTCTTTGGTGTAACCCATCAACCCAAGTTTGCTAAGATCTTTAATTACTTTTCTGTCATCAAGAATTCTTATTACAACACTTTCAAATTTATTTTTTAGTTCGGTACCAACCATTGGAAGTACGGAGACTCTGAATCTGATAACGTGTCCGTCAATTTCTCTTTGTATAAATCCATCCTGCGCCATTTCACGTTCAAACCTGTCCATGCCTTTTGAACGGTCTTTAACAACTGCAACAACCGCTTCAGGTAATGTGCTTTCCTGCATATGCCACAATTGAAGATTGCCGTCAACACGTAAAACTATTTCTGTTTTGTTTCCTGTTTTGGGTACGAAGTGAATGTCGCTCGCACCTTTTCTAACTCCTTCTACAAGTGCGCCTTCAACAAGATTTATTAATGCACTTTTATTTATTTCTGCGTTAAGAACGTCTTCATCAAGTGAACCTTCTTCGTTCTCAACTGCCATTTCAGAGTCAGCTTCCTCCATCATTTTGAGGTAAACATTTTCCGGGGGAAGGATTGTCTGAATCAGTTTATCATAATCTTTTTTTCTTATGAAGATTACTTCATATTTTTTTGCATTAAGTCCGAAAGCTATCTTAGGTATGTTTCTGTCTGTTGGATCAATGGCTGCAAGAATTAATTTGTCTTTAATCCTTTCATCATACATAAACGGAATTACGCAATGCCCTAACATCTGACTCTTTAATGCATCACCCGCGTTCAGTATAGTCTGTTTAATATTTTCTAAACGCTGCGGCGGTATTTCATCCGGACGAGTATCAAGCTCTCTAAAGGCGTAAAGTATTGCAACTTCTCTGAATATCTGATCATGATCATAATTAAAATCCTGAACGAGAATCTGAGCAAGATTGCGTTTGATTTTACTCTTATCGTTTGCCTTCGCATTCAATGCTTTTTCAAGCATTGACGTATCGATAATTCCTTTTTTAAAGAGCAGGTAACCGATTTTGTCGGTCATCTCCAGATTAGTATCAATCATGCAATATTTCTCTCAACTTGATGATTACTTACTGTTCCGGGTGTTTTAGGTCTAACGGTTGCTGTTTCAGCAGATACAAGTGTTAGAGCAATCATTACAACCATAATAACCATAGCAATGAATACCTGAATTATTTCGATAAGATTTTTAAGCTTATAGACAGTTTCACTCTCATAATAGTTAGCAAGCTGAAGTGCTGTATTTTTTATCGTTCCTGACTCTTCGCCGGAATGTAATCGTGATAATGCTGTTTCAGTAAAAACTCCGCTTGCGGTAAAGGCATCAGTCATGCCAATACCTTTCTTTATCATTAAAGGTATTGCAATGTTTTTTATTTTATCTTCAAAATATTTATTACCCGCCGCTTCACTTGCAATTCTTATCGGTTCTATACTTTCAGCAGAGCCGCTGTACAAAGTATAAAATACACGGCAGTAAACTTCGATAACTGTTTTATGCATTAACGGACCAATTACAGGAAGCTTTAATATGTACTGGTCGAATAACATTCCGCCTTTTTTTGATTTGGCAAATTGCCATAACGCAATGGGTGGAATGAAAACTACTGCTGCAACCAGTAAAGTGTTCTCAAGTAAAAAATCACTCATCTTTAAAGTGAAAGCTGTCATCGGTGGTAATTCAATTTTGAAACGCACAAACAACTTTGCGGTTTCGGGAAATATATAACCCACATAAAAAAGTACAGCAAGGAACAGAACGAAAAGAGTAACTGCTGGTGTTATTAATGCACTCCTTAAGTTCTTTTTAAATTCCATTCTTCTTTCAAGGAACTTTGCTGTTGCTTTATAGATCTCAGTCATGTTACCGCTTTTGGAAGCCAGTCCAAGCATGTATGCAGTAAACTTTCCAAATACGGATTGATATTTTAAAAATGTAGCTTCACTATCGGCACCTTTTTTAAGATCATTATTAATTTCTTTAAGGGTGTCTTTAAGTGTTTTATTTGGTGTATCGTTAATCAACAAAGTGAGTATTTCACTGTACTGCAGTTTCTGGTCGAGTAGTTCAGCACTGATTTTTACAAATGTAACGATGTCAGTCTGGGGTGGTTTGCGCTGGAAATCGAGAAGTTTTTTATTGACAGACAGAACTTCAAAGCCCAGCCTGGTTAAAGCATCAACTACTTCTTTTTTAGTGAATGCTTTTTGTTCGCCTCTGATGGGTTTATCTTTTCCTCTTCTGACGCGATAGAGAAAGGTTACCTTCTGCTCAATTTTTTTAATCTTGAGCTGGTTTTTTTCGGCAAGACGGTGAATTTTTCTTTTACCTTCGCCGTAGGTATTCGCCGACAGGGCACCACTTATGGTTTGCCCATTAAGCTTTTCAGCAGTGAATTTTAATTCTGTCATGTTTGTGACTCAATACTGGTTACAATTTAACAATTAAATTTGAAAAATGAACAAAAATATTTTTGAGCATTTTTCCGCTTTTGCCTGTTTAGTCAAAAACTGTGCCTCTGAATTTAACTTTGATAAAACTAAGTAATGATGAATTATTCATTTTATCAAAAGTTGGATTGTCAAAATTTACAGGTTGTAAAATCTAATCAGGTAAGAAGTAATAAAAATTTACGTGTTGGGTTAAAGCTATTGAATGAAGTCAAATTTTTATTTTGTTTTAGGATGAAAAAATGAGAAGCAACTTTATTAATATCTTCCAACTTTCACTAATGATTAATAAAAAAATATTATCCAATTATTGGATCACCAATTTAACTTGTTATTGTTTCCTGGAGTGAGGTTTAAAAAGAAAAGTTAAAAGATACTCAGTGGTTTTATGCTGGATGTTTGTTAAGAAAAGAATTTTGGTTTGATCGAAGAAGAGGTGATGACTTTTAAAAATAAAAAAGGCTGTAATACATACAGCCTTTAAGAAAAATATTCTAAGTTCTAATTAGTTAACAACTGACTGAATTGAGTCAGGGGTAACTGTAGTAGTAACAGTCCATGCATAACTTGTTTCAATTGGGGTACCAACTATAACACAGTTTGTACCTGAAGGTGTAGCTGCATATGTACCGTTAGCTGTATTAACTAAGCTAGCAGGAATTTCGAAACCAGCACCACTAGGTCCACCGGTGTTGAATGTATTTCCGCCACCACCCATTGAAAGAGGTTTCTTATAGAACTGCTGTGCCATTGCACCAAGATTTGTACAATCAGAAACTACGCCGTCTTTAGCTGATTCTTCTGCATTTGCATTGAATAAGTTTATACCAACGACTACTGCGATACCAACTACGATAACGCCGAGAACGATTAAGAGAAGCTGTTGTTGACCCATTTTAGATCTCCTTTATTTGGTTGTTGAAGTTATTTGTGTTTGATTATTTTTAATTAGTTATCTGCTTACTTTTTAATTAATAACTCTTGAGTAATGTTCTCTTGAATTTACTACCGTCATTATTTTCACGGAGTCACTACCATTTACTACGTCATTTCCTGTGCCAATGATTATGAGGCTATCTCCTACAGCGCTTGCAGTATAAGTACCGGTAGGAGTTACCGCAAGTTCACTCGGAACGGTAAATCCTGCAAAGCTGGTACTTCCACCGCCGCCATACACAGCAGGTTTCTTATAATACTTTAGTGCAAGATTGCCGAGGTTGTTGCATTCATTCATTACTAAATCACGTTTTTGATCAACTGCGTTTTGTCTGAAAACAAAAATTCCAATAGTTACAGCAAGCCCCACAACTATTACTCCTAACACTACTAATAATAATTGTTGTTGTCCCACGACTTGTTAACCTTTCTATTTTCTAATTCAAAATTTTTATTTACGATTGAATTCATTTATTAAACTTTTCTACTTGCATCGGTAATTTTGAAATCAACTTTCAGTAATAAATTCCTGTTTTGTAATTATTACCCTTTCACCGACCTGGTAAAATCATTTGTAACTCAAGCATTTCCAAAAAGAACAACTGCATAGACATTATAAAAAAACGTGCCATCCGATTTGGTGAAATTTTGATGAGATATTACGTGATGAAGAATTGGAGAGACAGGAAATTACCGGTGATCGGTAGAAAGTTTTACTGTTGAATTTTTTAAATTTGGTAGTCTTTACCGGGAACCTTACATTTTTTCCTGTATAGATTCCCGATGATCTTTAAAATCATCCAATATTCTACAATTGGTTTTTATTATAACTCACAACTAATAGTAAAGACTCAACGAATCTTTAAATGCAGTTCTTTCAATTGTTCTTCACTTACTGTTGATGGTGAATCATCCATTAAAGAAACTGCGCTTGCTGTTTTGGGAAAAGCAATTACTTCGCGAATTGAATCTTCCCCTGCAAAAATCATAACGAGTCTATCAAAACCAAAAGCTATACCGCCATGCGGCGGAGCTCCATATTTGAATGCATTCATCAAAAATCCAAATTTATACTCTGCATCCTCTTTGGAGATACCCAGTACAGAAAACATTTTGGATTGAAGTTCAGAGTTATGAATTCTAATACTGCCGCCCGCAATTTCACTTCCGTTAAGCACTAAATCATAAGCTCTTGCTTTTACTTCTACAGGGTTTTTATCTAATAGTTCAATATCTTCAACTCTCGGGGAGGTGAATGGATGATGCATAGCATAGAATCTTTTAGTTTGTTCATCCCACTCTAAAAGTGGAAATTCTGTAACCCAGAGTAATTTTGGCGGAGTGTTTTCATCTATTAAATTCAGCCTTTTAGCCATTTCTAATCTTAACTGCCCCATGATTGAAAGCGTTTTCAATTTTTGTCCGGAAAGAATAAAAATCAAATCACCTGGCTTTGCATTTAAACTTAAAATCAAATCATCCTGTTCCTTTTTTGTAAGGAATTTAAGAATGGGAGCTTCTAATTCTTCTTCTTTAACGCGCATCCATATCAGACCGGAAGCCCCGAGTTTTTTCACAAAATCAGTTAGTACATCCAGTTGGTTTCGGGTGTAATTACCACAGCCGGGAGCTATAATACCGGTAATTATTCCATTATTTTGAATAGGGTCTGAAAAAACTTTAAATGTAGTTTGCTCAAAAACTTTATTCAGAGTAGTCATTTCAAGGTCAAATCTCAGGTCAGGTTTATCACTGCCATACTTCTCCATTGCATTTTCAAAGGATAATCTCGGTAGCGGTATTTGAAGTTCTTTTCCCCAAACCTCCTTAAATAAGATTTTCATTAGTCCTTCAACTATCGAAAAGATATTTTCCTGGTCAACGAATGACATTTCAACATCTATCTGTGTGAACTCTGGCTGACGGTCAGCACGCAAATCTTCATCGCGGAAACATTTGACGATTTGAAAATAACGATCAAAACCGGATACCATTAGTAACTGTTTGTACTGCTGCGGTGATTGCGGCAGAGCATAAAATTTACCTTTATGAACCCTGCTCGGAACGAGATAATCTCTTGCACCTTCAGGAGTGCTTTTCATTAAAACGGGAGTTTCAATTTCAATAAAATTATTTTCATCAAAATATTTTCTTACAAGCTGATACATTTTATGACGAAGTATCATGTTCTTCTGAACTATAGGTCTTCTTAAATCAAGGTACCTGTATTTAAGCCTGTTATCTTCACTTACATCTATATTATCTCTTATTTGAAAAGGAGTTGTTTTCGCTTCATTCAATATTATAAGATTATTAACCATCACATCAACCAAACCTGTAGGCAAGTTGGGATTTTCGGTATCAGCAGGTCTTTTTCTTACCGTACCTTCTATAGATATAACAAATTCGTTACGCAGATCCTTTGCTTTTGTGTGAGCAGATTCATTAAATCCCGGTTCAAAAACAACCTGGGTAATTCCATAACGATCTCTTAGTTCAATAAAAATTAATCCACCAAGATCGCGTCTTGTATCAACCCAACCATTAAGTACAACATTTTCTCCGATGTTTGATTCTCTTAAATCACCACAGGTATGCGTTCTATCTTTAAATAACATTTAGTTCCGGTTCTCCTTTTTGAAATTCAGGCGGATAAAATAATCAATAAAGGAAGGTCAAACAAACGGGTTAACAGATAAAGACTAAGATAAAGATTAAGACATTATTGGATTTTCTCTGTGGTACTCCGTGCCTTCTCTGTGGTTCTCCGTGTAACTTTTTTCTTCCATCCAGATATAAAATTACCGTTATAATCATTACCGGATTTATTAAGTTTGCATTATGAATGTCATCGAACTGATACGCAAAAAAAGAGACGGTAATTCCTTAACAAAAAGTGAAATTGAATTTTTAATTTCATCTTATACAAAAGGAACAATACCTGACTATCAATTTTCTTCATTCCTTATGGCGGCTTATTTAATAGGAATGAATGCTGATGAAACCTCAGCGTTAACAAATGCTATGCTTAACAGCGGAATTGTTATCAACCTAAATGAAATAAAAGGAAAGAAAATTGATAAACACTCAACGGGCGGAGTTGGAGATAAAACATCACTAATTATTGCACCGATAGTTGCTGCTGCAGATGTTAATGTTCCTATGATTTCCGGTAGAGGATTAGGACACACTGGTGGTACACTCGATAAACTTGAATCAATACCAGGATTTAAAACCGATCTTAACTTAAATCAATATAAAAATGTTATTAAAAAATGCGGCGCAGTGTTAATCGGGCAGACAAAAGATATCGCTCCCGCCGATAAACTTATCTACGCTTTACGTGATGTAACGGGAACAGTTGAATCAATTCCGCTAATTACAGCAAGTATAATGAGTAAAAAACTTGCAGAAGGAATTGACGGACTTGTACTTGACGTAAAAACCGGAAGCGGCGCGTTTATGCGTACTACAAAAGCATCAGTTGAACTTGCTGACTCCTTAATTAACACAGCAAAATCATTTAATAAAAAAGTGGTTGCTTTTATAACTGATATGAATCAGCCGCTTGGCAATTATATTGGCAACTGGCTTGAAGTTTATGAATCTATAAAAATTCTTAAAGGTGAAATTACTGAGGGCGACCTTTATGATTTATGTATTCAATTATCCGGAACAATGATTTATCTCGGCGGAAAAGTTTCCTCAATTAAAGAAGGCGTAAAACTTTCTGAATCATTTGTCAAAAACGGAAAAGCATTTGATAAATTTGTTGAGATTGTAAAACTGCAGGGCGGAGATGTTAGCTACATACTTCATCCTGAAAAATATCCCAAACCAAAATTTGTGATTGATGTCAGTTTACCAAAAGAGGGTTATATAAAAGAGATAAACACGTATTCAATAGGTATGGCAGCACTTGAACTTGGTGCAGGACGATTCAAGAAAGAAGACGTTATTGATCCAGTTGCGGGAATTATTTTTAATGTTAAGATCGGAGATAAAATAAAAAGTGGTGAAGCGATTGCTGTGATACACTCCAACTCAAAATCAAAGGCGGAACTTGCAGCGAAAAAAATTGTTGAATCTGTAACGTATTCAAAATCAAAAGTGAATAAACCAAAACTTATTAAAAGAATAATTACTTAGGAGGCACTATGGCAACAAAGAAGGAAATCATAAATGAGCTTACGACAAGTTACTGGATGGAAATGGAAACTGTAATGAATTACATCTCCAACTCTGTAAACCTTGACGGAGTCCGTGCAGAAGAAATAAAAAAATCTCTCGCTGTTGATATAACTGAAGAGATAGGTCACGCACAATCACTCGCCAAAAGAATAAAAGAACTCGGCGGAACAGTTCCCGGTTCTATGAATTTTAAAGCACATCAAAAAAAATTACAGACATTGAAAGATACAACTGATGTCGCATCAGTTATTGAAGGTGTTATTGAAGCTGAAAAAGGCGCCTGCGCACAGTACAACAAAATCATCAAGATGTGTGATGGAACCGATTATGTAACCCAGGATCTTTGCATAAGGCTGCTTGGAATGGAAGAATCACATATGATAGAATTTCAGGGTTATTTGAAAGAGTATAAAAAATAATTCCCTACGGTATTTAGTGGGACGGAGTTTGTCCGTCCCATTTACATCATATCCCACCTATCTTTTCACTATATTTATTTCAACTAAAAAATAATTAATAAAGTCATCCAAAGGAATTATCATGTTATTTGTAGTTGCTTTATTGGCAGCTGTCGTGGCTGCTTTTGTTTATGTTAACGCAAAGAAAAGATTCAGCAAACCTGAATCAACCTTTGCATTAATGGGATTTATTGTTGCTGTGTTAATCGCACTTATGCAATGCTGGACGGTTATTCCCGCCGGTCATGTTGGCGTTATAGATTTTTTTGGAAATGTAAGTGATAATACTCTTTATCCCGGCGTTAACTTTGTCAATCCAATGGCTACTGTTGTTAAGTTTGATGCAAGAACACAGGAACTAAAAGAAACCATGAACGTACCATCAAAAGAAGGTTTGCCGATAGAACTTGAAATTAGTTTGTTGTTCAGCCTTAGTTTTGAAAATGCAAACAAAATTTATAAAACCGTCGGCGAAGATTATGTACAAAGAATTATCGTTCCTCAGTTTCGTTCCGTGGTGAGAGGTGTAACAGCACAATATGAAGCACGTGCTTTGTATACGGCAGAAAGAGAACAGCTAGCTAAAAAAATTGAAACTGACCTCAACAAACTTATTCAGCCAAGAGGCATAACGATTGAAAGCACACCAATGCGGCAAATTATTTTACCCCCCGGGTTGACCGCATCGATTGAAGAAAAGCTGAAAGCAGAACAGGAAAGCCAGAGAATGCAATTTGTACTTCAAAGAGAAACACAAGAAGCTGAAAGAAAAAGAATTGAAGCAAAAGGTATTGCCGATTTCCAGGAAATAGTATCTAAAGGTATCAGCGACCAGTTACTTAAATGGAAGGGAATTGAGGCAACAGAAAAACTGGCTAATTCTCCCAACTCAAAAATTGTTGTGATTGGTTCCGGCAAAGATGGTTTACCCTTAATACTTGGCGGTAATTAGCTTTTAAACTTAAATAGAATTTTGCTTAATCTTATTCTTTATCTAATTCCAAATAACTTTGGATTGTGTGACTACTCGGTCATTTGTTAGTTGCTAACCGTCAAATATATATTTAATTTTGCTCATCATTGTTTAAAGTATTGTTATGAATGCAACTGTTGATACCCTGAATATTGTAATTCTTATACTATATATATTGACGTTTGGAATATACTCCTACGATTTTATGAAAGGCGGAAAAAGTTTTGCGCATTCAAAAAGACTTTTCCTTTTTCTCACCCTCTTGATGCACTCTGTTTATCTATTGTTAAGGACCATAGCATTTAATCATCCGCCAATAACCAATGTGTTCGAAATATTTACGGTACTTGCCTGTTCAATTGCGATATCGTATTTCGTTCTTGAACTTGTCACTGACATTCGCGGAACCGGTCCTTTTATACTGGTAATTTCTCTGCTCTTCCAGTTTATTTCAACAGTTTTTATAAAAGACCTTACGGAAGTCAGGGAAGTATTGAGAAGTAATCTGTTAGGAACTCATGTTTTCAGCGCGTTATTGGGTTATTCCGGAATAACAATCTCAGCGGTTTATGGCTTTCTATATCTTACTCTCTACAAAGATATAAAGCTTAATAAATTTGGTTTGATATTCGACAGGCTGCCGAGCCTTGATGTACTGGAGAAACTAAGTTATTACTCAGCGATAATTGGATTTACATTACTTTCTGTAGCAATTACAATTGGAATAATCTGGCTGCCAAAAGCATTTCCGAATTTTTCATACACAGATCCAAAACTTGTCGGGTCGGTATTGGTCTGGATATTATATGGGTTTGGAATAATAAATACTGTTACCGGCAGATGGCGCGGAAGAAAATTAATTATTCTGTCTATTACTGGTTTTATACTTTCTATAATTTCAACAATGTTGACGAATTTTCTTGCACAGAGTTTTCATTCTTTCTATTAACAGACACGTATGAATATTTTAACTGTTTCGATAAACCATCGCACGGCACCTGTTGAATTAAGGGAAGCACTTCATCTTTCACCGGAAGAAATCACTCAGCTTATTAATAAAATAAAAGGACAAACCCTCGCCGAAGGGTTGGTTATTTCGACCTGTAACCGTACTGAACTTTACGGAATTCCTGTTGCATCGCAGCTAACGCACAATGACTTACAGACTGCAATTTCAGGTTTCAAGACCGCGTCAAATATTGAATCAGCTCATTTTCAAAATTTTATTTCAAGAAGCGCACTTCAACATCTTTTCAGTGTTGCTTCAGGTATTGATTCACAGCTTATCGGCGACAACCAGATATTTAAACAGATTAAAGATTCATTTCAAATTGCAGAAGACATGCAGTTCACCGGCGTGTTGATGAAAAGGGTTTTTGATGCCGCAACAAGAGTCGGTAAACGCGCACAGAATGAAACGGCAATAAGCGAAGGTGCTGTAACAGTAAGTTACGCTGCTGTTCAACTTATCGAAAAAGTATTTTCTAACCTTTCCAAAAAAACAGCGCTTGTTATAGGAACTGGCGAGACCGGTGAGATTGCAGCCAAACATCTCAAAGACAGAGGCATCGGTAAACTCACACTCACAAACAGAACAATTGAGAAAGCACAAAAACTTGCTGATGAATTGCATTGCGGAGTTATTCCATTTTCTGAATTGAAAAATCATTTAAAAGATTTTGATATTGTTATCAGCGCAACAAGCTCTGAAGGATTTATTATTTCTAAAAGCGATGTTGAATCAGCATTAAAACAACGTCATTATGCGCCGCAGATATTGATGGATATTGCTTTACCGCGGGATATTGATCCGGATTCATCAAAACTTGATTCCGTTTTTTATCATGATATTGATTCGCTCAATATTATCGTTGAACAAAATCTTACTAAGCGAAAAGATGAAATACCAAAAGTTGAAAAAATTATTGAAGAGGAATTGAATAACTTTTTTAACTGGTACAATTCACTTGAGGTTGCGCCTACGATAAAAAATATCCGCGATCATTTTGAACTTATAAGAGCCGAAGAAGTCGAGAAAAATAAAAACCGTTTTTCTGCTGATGACCAGGAAAAATTAGAAGTCGTTACAAAACGGATCATCAACAAAATTCTTCATACACCGACTGTAGAATTAAAAAAAATAACTGAAGCCGGAATATCCGCGGAAGAGGCTGCGTCAAGAATAAGTATCATACGGGATGTCTTCGGTATAAACTCAAACGGCGAAGAAAAAAATCAAAACAACAGAGAGCAACATTGAACAAAAAAATTATAATCGGCTCAAGAGGAAGTGAACTGGCTTTGTGGCAGGCGAACTTCATCAAAAAAGAAATTGAAAAGAAGAACAAAAAAATTTCTGTTGAAATTAAAATCATCAAAACCAAGGGTGATAAAATCCTTGATGTCGCTCTTTCCAAGATCGGTGACAAAAGCCTTTTCACTAAAGAGCTTGAGAATGAATTATTGAACAAAACAATTGATCTTGCCGTACATAGTTTAAAAGATCTTCAGACAAAGCTTCCCGATGGATTAAAATTAGCTGTTGTTACCAAACGCCATCCTGTTGAAGATGTACTTATCGCAAGAAAAAAAGGAACAACAATCCATTCACTAAAAACAAATGCTGTAGTCGGAACTGGTTCATTAAGAAGAAAAAGTCAGTTGCTGCATTTAAGACCGGACATTAAAACAGAAGAACTGCGGGGTAATGTTCCGTCAAGAATCGAAAAATTTCTTAAGTCCGATTGGGACGCTATTATACTTGCACGCGCCGGTGTTGAAAGATTAAAACTTCAAAAGTATATCTCTTCATTTATTTCTACTGAAGATATTTTACCTGCTGTTGGTCAGGGTGCGCTCGGCATTGAAATTCATTCATCAAATAAAATTGTCGAAGAAATACTTCAACCGCTTCACGATGAAAATACTTATGCAGCGGTTCTTGCTGAACGATCTTTGCTAAGAAAACTTGAAGGTGGCTGCCAGGTTCCAATCGGTGCTTTGGCTGAGGTTAAATCATCCGGACTTTATCTCGATGCATTGGTCGGTTCACTTGACGGCAGTTTAACTTTCAGAAAAAAACTTAGAGGAAGTAAGTCACAGCCGGAAAAACTCGGAATTCAGTTAGCAAAAGATCTGGTTAAAGCTGGCGCCGGAGAAATACTTAAAGAAATTTATGCTTCATCAAGATAAACTTTTATTTAAGAGATGAGTTCAAGAAACAGATCAGAAATAAAAAAACTAAAACGCGAAAGGATCATTGAATCTGCCACTGAACTATTTTCCAGGATGAAGTTTCATGAAGTAATGATGGATGAAGTTGCTAAACTTACTCTTGTAGCAAAAGGAACTTTATACAATTATTTTGAATCGAAGGAAGAGTTGTATTCTGCTGTATTAAAATTCCGTCTTGAAAAACTTCTTGAGTCACTGAACGATAAAATTGGAAATGAAACAAACAGTATAGAATCTTTGCGTTCATTTGTAGTTCATCTTTATACGTTTATGATGAAAAACCGTTCGTTCTTTAAAATTTATTTCCAGGAATACATTAAAACAGAAAATGGTTTTCACAAGGAAATACGTTCGCTTGATGATGACCTTATTCTTTTGCTGAAAAGTATTATTCTAAAAGGACGAAAAGAATTATTGTTCAATGATCTTGATGAAGACCTTGCCGTAGAGTTAATTCTTGGAAGCATTTACGGTTCAGTACGAAAAGGAATTGAGAACGAATACTCAGAAGATGAAATGTTATATGACCGCGAAAAAATTTTTTATTTTGTTCTGCACGGCATTCTTGCCGGTTATGATGATTTTAAAATGCACCCGTTAAAAGATAAAACATTAGTTATAACAAGGACTTTGGATCAGTCGAAAGAGTCACTTGAGTTATTCAGCAGGTTTGGTGCGAAGATAATTATATTTCCTACACTTCAAATTATTCCACCTTCCGATTGGAAATATTTTGACGATGTGATCACTTCAGAAAAAGAAATTGATTTCATTATCTTCACATCTGCGCATGCTGTTAAAATGTTCAGCAAAAGATGTAAAGAGTTGAATGTAACTCCCGGTTACGAAAATTTAAAAGTAGTTGCAGTCGGGAATAAAACCGCTTCCGCCTGTTCAAAGGAAAAAATACCGGTTGATATTACCCCGGAAGTATTCAGCGGCGAAGGCGTGGTTAAAGCTTTGTCTGTTTTTAATCTTAAGAAAAAATTAATACTTATACCCCGCTCAGAAATAGGTCGCGAAGAACTTCCGACAGAACTCGGCAAACTTGGAGCTGTTACAAAAGCAGTTCCTGTTTATAATGTAACTGTTCCATCCAAAGATGAAGTAAAAAATCATCTTGAAAGATTAATAAACAGCAAACCGGATTTGTTTATATTCACAAGTCCTTCAACATTTGAAAATTTTGTCAGCATACTGGGAATTACAATCCCTTCAAAATATTTTATTGATTTCGATATTGCTGCAATTGGTCCTACAACAAAGTCAGCAATTGAAGCGCGCGGAGTAAAAGTTGATATTATGCCGCCTGAGTTTACGATGGATGGATTGGTAAACGCTGTCATCAAATATTATAACAGATAAAAATTTTTTAGAAGAAACGGAGAATAATTTGAGTGAGTTAAAGAACGATTTGTTTTTGCGAGCGTGTAAAAAACTTCCTGTTGAAAGAACACCAATCTGGATAATGCGACAGGCAGGTCGTTACCTTCCTGAATATCGTGCGGTAAGAGCAAAAGCAGATTTTCTTACGATGTGTAAAACTCCCGAACTTGCTGCTGAAGTTACAATCCAGCCGGTTGATATTATCGGCGTTGATGCCGCAATAATTTTTTCTGATATACTTGTTATACCAGAAGCGATGGGAATGTTTCTCGAAATGAATGAAGGAAAAGGTCCGGTATTTCCCAAACCCATCAGAAGTAAAGAAGATGCTTCGGCACTTAAACAAATTGATCCGCATAAGGATTTAAAGTATGTGCTTGATGCTGTAAGTCTTACAAAAAAAGAATTGAACGGAAGAGTGCCTCTGATAGGCTTTGCAGGTTCGCCATGGACTTTACTCACTTATATGGTGGAAGGTAAAGGTTCAAAGAATTTTTCGGAAGTGAAAAAACTTATTTATAATGATCCGGAACTTGCACACTCAATACTTGATAAACTTGCAGTAGCTGTTGCTGAATATCTTTCAGCAAAAATTGAAGCCGGCGCGGATGCAGTTCAGATTTTTGATACGTGGGGAGGAATTTTATCGCCAAAAGATTTTGAGGAATTTTCTTTAACGTACGTCGAAAAAATTATTTCACTTATAAAACGCAAAGATGAGCCGGTGATCTTCTTTGCGAAAGGTGTTCACTATAAACTAAGTAAGATGGCATCGTGCGGAGCTAATGTACTTGGTCTTGATTGGACTATGGATCTTGGTAAAGTAAGAGTGAAAGCCGGGGACAAAGTAGCGCTTCAGGGTAATCTTGATCCGACTGTTTTATACGGTAGTGAGAAGTTTATAAAGAAATCCGTTAAACGGGTTCTTAAATCTTATGGTGAAGGAACGGGACATATATTCAATCTCGGTCACGGGATATTGCCCGACATAAATCCGGAAAAAGTAAAAGCACTTGTAAAGTTTGTGAAAGAAGAGAGCAAAGAATTTCACCACAGAGACACAGAAGCACAGAGGAGTTGAATATGTTCGAATTAGACTTAAAAAAATTTAGAAAATACGACAAGCCGGGACCGCGCTACACAAGCTATCCAACGGCACCGCACTTTAACGAGAAATTCACACACGAAAATTTTCTTGATGAAATAATAAAAACCAATTACGGTGATAATCTTCCCGATCTTTCACTTTACTATCACCTCCCTTATTGTGACACGCTCTGCTATTTCTGCGGGTGCAACATGCTCATCACAAGAAACCGGGACAGGATAAAAGAATACATCAAGTATGTTCAAAAAGAAATTGACATGCTTCGCACCTACATTCTTCCCGACCGCAAAGTATCACAGCTTCACTGGGGTGGCGGAACGCCGACACATCTCAATCCTGATGAAATAAATGATCTTGCTTCATACATCAACCAGTCATTTCAATTTAAAGAAAACTCCGAGAACGGATGTGAAATTGATCCAAGAGAATTAAAACGGGAACATCTTGAAGCACTGCGTAATAATGGGTTCAACCGCATCAGCATGGGTGTTCAGGACTTTAATGAAAAAGTACAAAAAGCCGTTAACCGAATTCAACCGGAAAATATAACAAGACAAACTGTTCAATGGGTAAGAGAATTAGGTTTTTCATCAATTAATCTTGATTTGATTTACGGACTTCCCTTTCAGTCGGTTGAATCATTTGAAGTAACAGTTGATAAGATAATAGACATTTCTCCCGACAGAATAGCTGTTTTTAATTATGCTCATGTACCGTGGATGAAAAAGCATATGGCGTTAATTCACCCTGAAGATATTCCTGCCGCGGAAATAAAACTTAACATCATGAAAATGACGATGGAAAAATTAGTTGCCGCAGGATATGTATTGATAGGAATGGATCACTTTGCAAAACCCGATGATGAACTGGCAATCGCCTTGAGAGAAAAAAAATTATATAGAAATTTCCAGGGTTACAGCACAAACGCCGGCGCCGATCTGTATTCGATGGGAATCACATCCATCAGCCAGTTAAAAAATGTTTACGCACAAAATTTTAAAACAGAAAAAGAATATTACACAGCATTAGATAATGAAACGCTTCCGGTAGCCAAGGGATATTACCTTTCAGAAGATGATCACATCCGTCGTTATGTGATTACAAAACTTATGTGTGACTTTGAATTAAACTTCAGTGACGTTGAAAAAGAATTCAAGATAGATTTTAAGAAATATTTTGCTTACGGATTGAACAATCTTAAAGAAATGGAAGCGGACGATTTGCTTACAACGAATGATAAAGGAATTAAAGTCCACGATATGGGAAAAATCCTTATCCGTAATATTGCAATAAATTTTGACGCTTATATCGAACGTAAAGAAGATACAACAAAGTATTCAAGAACAGTTTAATAAATATTCAAACAACTAATCAGCGAGCATTTTATGGCAAAAAATTTTTTGGTTTATCCTATGGTTCTTTTTGTTTCTTTGATTTTGTTCTCAGGATGTCTAACAACGGAATACAAAGAATATCGTTTAAAAATAAATAAGGATGGTTCAGGCAAAGCAGTTATCAAACACGTAAATATACTTTCACAAAAAGATGAAGGAAAAGATCAGTCATTTAAAGATTTTGCTGAGCTTGTTACTGATTACATAGACGGAAACAAATTACAGGATGATTATCCTGAAGCAAAAATTATATCCAAAAAATTATTCGAAGAGAACAACCAGCTTATGGGAGAATTTGAACTTGAGTTTGATGGAATTGGTACATTCAAGCTTTATAAGTTTGATGAAGACAGCCCGTATATGTTTTACGTTGATTCTTTTTCTGAAACTTATGTTGAATCAAACGGAACTTATAATCCCGATTTAATGCCTATAATTTTCTGGGATAAGAACACTACTGATTTTTTTATAAAGACAAGAGTTACAGATTTAACTGATGACACATCACATGTTTCATTGGTTGAACAATACAGGAAGTGGAAGCAATAGATTTGAAAACCGAATTATATTGTCACACCTAACTAAACTAAGTGTGACAATATAGTTTCATATAAACCACTTTTTATGCACTTGGTTTATCGGGCAAAGGCTGTGAAGTAAAGAAATCATCATAAAATCTTTTTGTATAATCAGCGATCAGCTTTTCAACTCTGCTATAATCAGGTGAACTCACAATCATTCCGGCGTGATATTTCTTATTCATTTTCCACACAATTTCAGGATCGTTATAACCAGATACATCGGGCCATTCCTGTTTTGCGAGTGAGATAATTAATCCCGAATAATTTTCTTTTGCTTTGGGAAGCTGGTATTCAGCACCACCGCGCAGCAATTCAATCTTTGCCCATTCAGCCCAGAGATTAATACCTGAAGCAGCTTCAACAAGCTCTGCTATGTTAGCACCGCCTACTCTTGCTGAAGTTTCAAGAAAATAAAATTTACCATCGGAATGTGATTTAATAAATTCTGTATGCGAAACACCTTGCAGCAATCCCAAAGATTTCAATACCTTTTTATTTATTTGAAGCAGTTGCTTTTCGTCTTCAGAATCCCTTTTGACTGTTCGTGTTGTAAAAACTCTGCCTTCGTGCGCGACTTCCATCGGCGGCAAGCCGTACTGGTTGGCAATGTTAAAAATTATTTCGTGTTTATAGATAATGGAATCAACGTGATAAATATTTCCCGGAACAAACTTTTCCATCAGATAAAAAGATTGGTCATCACCAAGTTCTTCAAGGCGTTTCCACAATTCCTCTTCGGAATTAATTTTTTTCATTCCATGTGCACCAGCCTGCATCCTTGGTTTTATTATATAAGGCGGTTCAACCTTGGAGATGAATTCTTTTATCTTTTTATGATTGAGAACATGAACAAAATCGGGAACCACAATCCCGGATTCAGCAGCGCGCGTGCGCATCGCAAATTTATCGCGGAAATAGCGTGCTGTTGTATCTCCCATTCCGGGGACTCTTAAATGTTCTCTTAATGAAGCGGCTTTTTCAACATCAAAATCATCGAGTGCAACTATTCTGTCAATCTGTTCATTGCGCGCCATAAAACTTACACCGTAAATCACATCACGCATTTTCCATTCTTTGTTAACATCCGCTATATAAAATATTTCATCAATACTTTCACGCGGCCAGGCAATTTCTTTCAGACTTTCTGAGGTTAGTAAAATAACACGGCATCCTTCACGCTTACACTGTCGCATGAATTCATGCCCTTTTTCATAACTTGCTATACAAAGGATTGTTAACGAAGCAGGATCCATAAGCACCCGCCGTTCTTAGTTTATTTGTTGATTGGAAGAAAGCTTTGACACATTGCTTTCCGGTTTATTTAAACTTTTTTCTGTTTATGATCAGATCAAATCCTTTTTACTAATTACCCTCATTATCGGGTAAACTTTTTCACCTCTGTCAAAAAATGGAGAGCGCTTGTAGAAAAAGTCCAGTCTCTCTTTAGGATCATTTCTGAAGTTTTCATTTTCATTTAACTTTTTGAAAAATTCGTTTCTGACCTTTTCTTCTTTTTTTAACATCTCCTGTGCAAATGGTTCAAGCACGTATTCTTCAGCATATTCTTTTCGTTCAAAGAAAGCATTAAAAAATCCCCAACGGACAAATGAATCCGGTGCAGCCGGCTCAAGCAGGTTAACAAGAATCCTTAACGTTCTTTGATTAGGATAAATTATAAACGTGCCTTCCTGTATTTCAACAACTTCTGTAAATGGCTGAATATCAAAATCAACCATTTGTCTTCCTTCGTATGAAAACGGAGCGAAGGAAATATTTTTAAATCTGTACCTTTCTACCTTTGCTTGTTTTGTTGCAAAGAATCTCGTGGATTTTATCCTGTGGAACCGCATTCTGTCAATAATGGATTTGAATTCCTGCGGTATCAGGTAAGCGTAAGGCAATCTTACTGTTTTCTCTATTTCCACTTTATTATAAAACGGTATTTCAAAATCCTCGGGTTTGTTTGTGTACCTGATAACAGATGATCCGGTGATTTCACTTTCATCTTCAGTGAATTTATATCCTTTAAAAATGAATGGTACATAATCACTTGTTCCTTTGAACGAAACCGGAAACGGGGTTTTCTTTAACGCGTAAGTCTCTATCGTTTCATTATCAGCATCCTGATTTATTTTAACAAGCTGTGAGCTATTCTGATTTAAATAATCAAGCGTATGTCCGAGTATAGATTTTGTCGAACCAACTCTGTTCTCGAATGGTTTTAAACTGTGGGTCTCTACAAGTAATGCAAGGCGATTCTGCAATGCTGAATAACCTGTCGATAATCTTGGCGCAGCAGCCCAATCAACAATTCCGTCGGTTATTTTTTTACCTTTTAACTCAACATACGGTGCGGTAAGAAAACCATCTTTTTCTACTTTTGGAATAACTCCGGGTAAAAAAGAATTTTTCCCCCAGGCAGCTAAGGCAGGATGTATGTTAGCATGCTTTTCAACGACGTACGTAAGATGGTATTGATAATCAGCGCCATTGGTGCAGTGTGTATCTATCACAAAATCCGGAAGCCAGTTATTAAAGAACTTAAGGTACTCTTCCATCTCCAGAGAATCTGATTTCATGTAATCCCTGTTAAGATTGAGATTCCATGCGGTAGTTCTCCAACCCATTTCCTTTGGTCCGTTTTGATTTGGCCGGTTGTGAATGCTTATTCTTTCGTGACCATCAACATTAAAAATTGGTATAACTAAAAGTATCAGGTTATCAAGCAGATATTCTTTTTCTTTAGTGATAAGAATTTCCCTGAGCAAAAGCATACTTGCATCTTTACCTTCAATTTCACCGGCGTGAATCCCGTTTTGTATTAGTACTATTGCCTTGCCGCTTTCCTTTGCTTTCTGTGGGTTGAATTCCTTACCGGAACTTAAAACCATACATTTTATCTTGCGTCCCTGGGTTGATGAACCAACAGTAACTATTTTGGCTAAGTTTGTCTTTTCAGCAAAGTTATTGAAATAATGAATTGTTTCTTTGTAACGCGGTGATTCAGTAAATCCTGATTTTTCGTAATGAGTTATCCATTCATCAGGTATGTTGGCGGCAATGTTTTTAGTAGTTGATTTCATTTCTTCCCAGATTATTAGAACAGGATTGTTCAAAACAAATATAATAACTATTAAATAAAATGTTACATCTACTTTACTATTTCATCATAAATTTTATTCAATATTGTGAACTATTTTTTAGTTGAATTGTTATCTCAAACAGGATACTTAAATTTTTTATACTATCGAGAACATTTTGGTAAATTATTAAAGTAAATTTTTCATTATTCACCGGAAACAATTTCATGAACAATAAGACAGCAGTTGTGCTCTTTAATCTGGGAGGACCTGATTCACTAAACGCGGTTCAGCCGTTCCTGGAAAATCTCTTTAATGATCCGGATATTTTTAAACTGCCTTTTCAAAAATCCCTTGCAAGATATATTTCAAAAAAAAGAGCCCCGAAAGTTCAGAAGGAATATGAACTGATCGGCGGGAAATCTCCCCTCAACCACTGGACCGAAATACAAAAACAGATGCTGGAGAGCAATCTTAGAAGTAGTTCCGTTGATTGTGATGTGTTGATCGCTATGCGCTATTGGAATCCGCTAACTTCACAGACCGCACTTGAGGCTGCAGCAAGAAAGTATTCAAAAATAATTTTGCTTCCTCTTTATCCTCATTTTTCAGTTTCAACTACCGGCTCTTCATTTAATGAGTGGAAAAGAGTTTATCCCGGTAGTACAAGCGAACATATTTTTATTGATTCATACCCGACACATCCTGAATACATAAAAGCTATTAATGAAAGAATAGACGAAACTTTATTAAAGTTTCAGGAAGGAAGCAGAGATAACGTCCAATTGGTTTTCAGTGCACACGGTACACCGGTAAGTTATGTAAAAAAAGGAGACCCATACAGTCATCATATTTCGGAAACAATTTCTGCTGTGATGAAAATGAGGAATAATTCTCATCAGCATCATTTGTGTTTTCAAAGCAAAGTCGGACCTGCTAAATGGCTGGAGCCCGCAACTGATGATATGATAAAAAAACTATCTGCTGAAGGAAAAAAATCTCTGCTTGTTATTCCGGTAAGTTTTGTTTCGGATCATGTTGAAACGGATTTTGAACTTGCCATTGAATATAAACACGTCGCAGATGAAGCCGGTATAGACGAATATATTGTTATGAAAGGATTAAATGATTCACAACTATTTATTAATGCGCTTGCAGATCTTGTATTGACAAAACTTAAATAGAAAGGATGAATCTTAATTAGATCTTGGGAATCAAACTACTAACAAAACAGGAGATTAAGTTGAAAAATTTATTTGCTTTATCATTTTTAGTATTACTGATATTTACAGGCTGCGGAAAAGAATCTTCGGGCGATAATCTTGAATGGGAAACAAATCTTGAATCTGCAATTAAAAAAGCGAAAGCTGAAAATAAATCTATACTCGTGAATTTTACGGGATCTGATTGGTGTGTTTGGTGTCAGCGTCTTAGTAATGAAGTATTTAGTCAATCCGAGTTTGAAGAATATGCAAACGAAAAGCTTGTTCTTGTAAAACTTGATTTTCCGAGGGACATCAAGCAGACACAAGAAACTAAATTATATAACAACCAGCTTTTACAGCGATATGGAGTTCAGGGATTTCCGACAATAATCCTGCTAAACAGCAGCGGAGTAATGATTGCACAAACAGGATATCAACCTGGCGGTGCTGCAAATTATGTAATGCACCTGAAATCATATTTATAATTTTTACACAGGAATTTTCAGAAGGGAAATGCCGGTCCGTACCGGCATTTTAATTTATAGTAATTACCGAATCCAGACTCGTAGAATCACTTTGCCAGAAGTGAAAATTATAAATACCATTGCCTGATAAATTAATTGAAACGGGGGTTTCGGTTCCGACACAAACGGCAGGGCAAGCAGCATACTTATCAAACACAGCTATTGTTTTAACATAAATATCTGTTCGATCAATTTTTGTTTCAACAAATGTTCTTTTCCAGCACATACTTCCGCAGCTATTGTACGCAGTAAAATTTATACCGTTTCGTGAAATATCATTAACAGTAATTGACTCAACTGCAAATGGCTGACTTGTTTCTTCTTCTTCTTCCCTAATCGAACATGAGTAAAGTAAAAAAGCCATGGAAAAAATTAAAGCGATTTTCATTTTATTTTTCCTTAGTTACGAATGAAAACTAAATCTTAATTCAATAATTAATCAAGCTATTTTTTAGTTATTGTATGCACAAATTTCATTCTTCATTATCCATGTGTCTTTTATTAAATTTACCGTTAAACAAAAAGAACAATTGATGAAAAAAATAGTTGTATTAGGCGCCGGCATTTCGGGACTTACCGCGGCTTACCTGCTGAATAAAAAAGGTTACGATGTAACTGTACTTGAAAAAAAATCAGAACCTGGCGGGTCGATTGAAACTATATTTGAAAACGGTTATCTGTTCGACAGAGGTCCTAATAGTGCTCTTGAAACCACTCCGCTTATAAGTCAGCTCGTAGATGAACTCGGATTAAAAGACCAATTAGTGTATGCAAACAAAGAAGGCAACAAAAGATATATTCTAAGGAATAATGAGCTCCACGCACTTCCAATGAGTCTTAAAGGATTTATTAAGACGAAATTATTTTCAGCATCAGCTAAGTTTAGATTATTTGCAGAACCATTTATCGGAAGATCACAGGACGGATATTACCAGAGTATAGCCCAGTTTGTTAAAAGAAGACTTGGTGAAGAATTTCTTGATTATGCAATCAATCCTTTTGTTGCCGGAGTCTATGCCGGTAAACCCGAGGACCTGAGTGTTAAATCTGCATTCCCAAAACTTTATGCGCTTGAAGAAAACTACGGCGGATTAATTATTGGCACAATCAAAAGTATCAGAGAAAGAAGAAGACGTGCGGAAAAATCGAAACAAAGCGCAAAGATGTTATCATTTAAAGATGGAATGAAAGTCCTTCCTTCTGCAATAACACAACACCTTGGTGATAAAGTTTTATTCAATTCAGAAGTTAAATCGATTAACAAAGCTGAAGCAGGTTATAAAATTAACTATCAGATAAATAATGAAATAAAAACACTGGAAGTTGATTCAATAATTTCAACAGTTCCCGCTTATGTCGCTTCAGATATTTTTAATGGCTGGGATGAACAACTAACAAAACATTTAAATGAAATTTATTATCCGCCGGTTCTTGTGTTGTATCTCGGGTATAATCGTTCCGCTATAAATCGTCCTTTAGATGGATTTGGTTTTTTAATTCCTTCAAAAGAAAAAAAGAATTTCCTGGGCGCAATATGGAGTTCAATTATTTTCCCCAACAGAAGCAATGAGCAAACAGCAGCATTCACACTGTTTATCGGAGGCTCAAGAAATCCGGAAGTTGGAAATACCGACAGAGACATACTCATTAAAAGGGTAAGAAAAGAATTTGAATTATTAATGAAGATAAATGCTGAACCCGTTTATTCTTCTCAAAGATTCTGGGAGCGCGCTATACCGCAATACAATCTCGGTTACATTGAACATGAAAATTATTTTGATGAATTTGAAAAAAATAACCCCGGAATTATTTTAAGCGGTAACTACCGAGGGGGAATCTCTGTCGGTGATTGCATCAAGAACGCGGAACAGGTTGCAAACAAGGTTAATTTATAATTTACAATGTATAATGTACAATGAAAGTTTCTGAAGAGAGTATTAAATATGGAAATGTTGTGCTTGAAAAGAGTTTTAAATTTAGTGTTAGAATTATAAAACTTTATAAATTTCTTTTGAAAAATAATTTTAGTATTGAACCAATTGTAAAACAAATATTAAGAAGCGGAACTTCAATTGGTGCTAATATTACAGAAGCTCAGAATTCACCATCTAGTAAAGATTTTATCAATAAACTTAATATTGCTTTAAAAGAAGCCCGCGAAACTGAATACTGGATAAATTTATTGAATGCCTCAGATATTATTAACAATAAATCATTCGAAAGTCTGTCAAATGATTGCAAAGAACTAATAAAACTTTTAATATCAATTATCAAAACATCAAAATTGAATTCAAAATAATTGTACATTGTAAATTATGCATTGTACATTAACTAAGGAGCTGCAATGAGCCAATACCCAACAATTCGTCACAGAAGATTAAGATATAACCCTTTGGTTCGCGATATGGTGCGCGAAACAGTTTTAACAAAAAACGATTTGATATACCCATTGTTTGTTGTACCGGGAAATAAAATTAAAAACCCGGTAAAATCTATGCCGGGAGTTTTTCAACTTTCAATTGATATGCTGGTTGAAGAATGCAAGGAAGTAAGAGACCTTGGAATTCCCGCAATTATTCTTTTTGGTATTCCTGAACACAAAGACGAAAAAGGATCTGAAGCTTATGACCCGAATGGAATTATACAAAAGGCGGTAAGAGCGGTAAAAGGAAATGTAGAAAACCTTCTTGTTATCACTGATGTTTGTATGTGTGAATACACCTCTCACGGTCATTGCGGCTTACTCAATGGCGAAGAAATTTTAAACGATGAAACCGTATCACTTCTTGCAAAAGAAGCACTTTCGCATGCTGAAGCCGGCGCGGATATTATCGCTCCTTCCGATATGATGGACGGTAGAGTTGCTGCAATCAGAAAGTCACTCGATTATAAAGGGTTCACTAAGATCCCGATAATGAGTTATGCCGCTAAGTATGCCTCCGGTTTTTACGGACCCTTTCGTGATGCTGCAGAATCAACTCCCGCTTTCGGTGACAGACGCTCGCACCAGATGGACATTGGAAATATTAATGAAGCTTTGAGAGAAGTCGCTGAAGATATTGAAGAAGGAGCGGACATAGTAATGGTAAAACCCGCCGGACCTTATCTCGATGTGATCAGAAAAGTAAAAGACACGTTCGGAATGCCGACTGCAGCGTACCAGGTCAGCGGTGAATATTCAATGATTAAAGGAGCCGGCGCCAACGGCTGGATAGACGAAGAACGCGTTATGGTTGAAGCAGCCTTTGCTATCAAGAGAGCAGGCGCCGATATGTTCCTGACTTATTTTGCAAAAGACCTTGCAAAGTGGATTGATAAGTCGAGAAGATAGCTAACATTTAAATCAGTAACAGGATAAAAAATCAATTAACTTTCTTGTTGTAAGGCAGCATAATCAAATTGGTGATATGCTTTGTTCACTTAGCCTTTATGCTGCCATTAAAAAAAGATACCCCGATTCCCACATCACATTAGTTGCCGCTAAGACTAATTATGAAATCCCGTTTAAAGAAATTAATCCTTACATCGACAGGGTATTAGTTTTTGATAAATCATCCCTCAAAACGGTCCTATTATTTTATAAGCAATTAAGAAAGATCAAATATGATTTTGGAATTGTTCCTTCCACAATTGTCCTGTCGAGAACTTCACATATAATTAATTTTCTTTCCGGGGCAAAGAAACGGGTTGGGGTTAAATCGATTGACGGAAAATTAAATCAGTCTCATAAATATTTGAATATTAAATCAGACTTCAACTGGAAAAGCAAACATCAATTGATACGCAATCTTGAAATCGCCAGACAAATTAATTGCGATCTCACTGATGAAGAGTTAAGTGAGATTAAATTTTCATTTAATGCTGATCAAATAAGTTTCGCAGAAAAATATCTTGCAGATAATTTTCCCGATAGGTCAAAAAAAATAATTGCTTTTCATCCAGGTGCCGGGAAAAATGCAAACATCTGGTCAACTGATAATTTTATAAGTGTTATTAAACAGCTTTATGATCAATATCGAAACAATATATTGATAACATCCGGGTGGACAGATTCTTTAATTACAGAAAAAATAAACAGTGCCCTTTCAGAAAATAAAATTCCATTTACAATACTTCATAACTGTCCGGTTAAAAAACTCGGAGCCGTTCTTAAGTTATGTGACTTATACATAACCAATGACACCGGCACAATGCACATTGCCGGCTTTTCGGGTGCGAAGATGGTCTCGTTGTTCGGACCCACAGACCCAGCTGAATGGGTCCCGAAAGGCATTAATCAAATTTCAATTAAATCTAAAACCGGTTTGATAAACGATATTGACGTTGAAGAAGTTTTCGCTCACTGTAAACTTATCCTCGACAAATAATATTTCCTTTCCATCTTTTTCCAACAGCAATTTTGTAATTTGTGATAAGTCAAAAACATAATTAAAAATGCACAAATGTTATTTCAGATTTTATGAAGAGCTGAATGATTTTCTTCCTCTCTGTAAAAAGAAAGAAAGATTCACACATCATTATTTTGACAGAGCATCTGTTAAAGATATGATTGAATCACTCGGCGTGCCTCACATAGAAATAGATATGATTTTAGTAAACGGCAAATCAGTTAACTTTTCATATATCATAAAAGATGAAGATGATATAAGTGTTTATCCTGTGTTTGAATCATTTGATATTTCCGATGTTCAGCATTTGCGACCTCAGCCTCTCCGCGATCCAAAGTATGTGATTGATGTGCATCTTGGTAAACTTGCTGCGTACTTGCGTATGCTTGGTTTTGATTCGATTTACAAAATTGATTTTTCCAGAGATGACATTGTCGCATTATCACTTAATGAAAAACGAACGATACTTACACGCGACAGGAACATACTTAAACGAAATGATGTAACTCACGGTTACTGGGTAAGAAATAATGATCCTGAACATCAATTGTACGAGGTCGTAAAAAGATTTCAGTTAAAAAATTTTATTAAAGAATATTCCCGGTGTATGCTCTGCAACAGCCTGCTGATCAAAGCTGAAAAGGCAGAAATTATAGATGACATCCCGCCGAAAGTTGCAGAGATTCATAATGACTTCTATCAATGCACGGGTTGCAAAAAAATTTACTGGAAGGGCAGTCACATTGAAGAAATGAATAAGAAGGTCGGCGAAGTAAAATCAGGGAGTTAATGTATAGGCAAGTGTATAGTAATTTTCCATTCGATATATTATTCTTCCCATCACAATTTTAATCTATAGGGAAAAATTTCTTTTATGAGCTTCTATTTACGGATCGGGCTTGGTTTACTGACAATTATACTTCTTGAATTTTATTTTTCAAGAAAAATATCCAGGGCATTGAAAATATATTTCCCCTCATCAGAGCGTTACATCAAAAGGGGCAAAAATATTTTTCTTATCGCTCTTAATATTTTCCCCGCTTATGTTTTAATCCTGTGGATCATAAGCAGGATAAATGAAACACGCGCTTCATTGCCTGAGAATTTTTTCTTTGACTACTTTGTCATGTATCCGTTCTGGGTTTGTGCAATGATCGTTTTA
Organism: Ignavibacteriales bacterium; assembly: GCA_016700155.1. Taxonomy (NCBI): domain Bacteria; kingdom Pseudomonadati; phylum Ignavibacteriota; class Ignavibacteria; order Ignavibacteriales; species Ignavibacteriales bacterium. The sequence continues at coordinate 4,422,920 of CP065001.1, read as the reverse complement.
CAGATCACGCTCTTCTTCCTCGTTTTAGATATATTAAAAATTCCTTTATTACTATTCAGTAAAAGTGTAAGAGAGAGGTTCAAAAGGTTTGAAGCGAAGATAATTATTGCAATAACCGTTTTGTTTTTTATCTATGTGCCCGCAAGAATTATTTACGATTACAATACAGTTTCGATAAGAATAACAGAACACAAAGTTCAAAATCTTCATCCCGGTCTGAATAATTTACGAATAGCTTTCATCTCCGATACACAGGCGGACAGGTACACAGATGAGAAAAGATTAATGAACTTCATTGATAAGGTGAACTCAACAAATCCTGATCTGGTACTGATTGCCGGAGATGTTATAACCTCAACACCGGATTACATAGGCACTGCCGCTGAATATCTGGGTAAACTTAAATCGAAATATGGCGTTTACACATGTGTCGGTGATCATGATAACTGGGCTTACAGGGAAGATAATCCGAGAAGCATTCGTGAGGTAACAGAAGAATTAAAAAAGTATAATGTAAAGATGCTCGACAATGATCGATTAACTCTGGATATCAATAACAGCAAAGTTAATATCACATTTGTCACAAATACTTATGTTGAAAGGATTGCCCCGTCATTACTTGACAGTCTTTCCAATCATTCATCTGATTATGATTTAAAAATATTTTTAACTCATCAGCCAAGGGAATACCTGATAGATGCAGCGCAGAAACATAATTACGATCTTTTCCTGGCAGGTCACACACACGGGGGACAGATCACATTGCTTTTCCCATTTTTTAATTTGACACCTACATTAATTGAGACTGACTTCGTGAAGGGCGACAGAAAATTCGGTAAAATGCTGGCAATTGTTACACGAGGATTGGGAATGTCACTTGCGCCAATTCGCTATAATTCTACTCCCGAGGTTACACTTATTTCAATTTCTTCCGATAATAGAATGTAAAACTTGTTCGTTTTCAATTGAAATTTTAATTTTTAATATGGCTGAGTAAAAAATGCAAGAGATTATTATGCAATCCGACACGGAAGCAATAAAATTAAAAAAAGAAAAAACCGAAAAAACACTGGCTGGAATAAGGCAGCTTCCTTCAATTCCAAAGGTATTGTTTGAAGTGACAAAAGTTCTGAACAGCCCAAATGTACAACCTAACAAACTCGCGGAACTGATAAGCAAAGACCAGGGACTAACAACAAGACTGCTTGCGATTGCAAACTCACCTTTGTACGGAATAAAGCGCAAAGTTTCATCACTTGATTTTGCGGTACTTGTACTTGGCACACAGGAGATAAAAGATATTGTTACCGCGCTGTCGCTTGTCGATTCATTCGGTGCGCAGGGTGATCCAAACTTCGATCCGATGGAATTCTGGATTCATTCAATGGTTGTAGGCTCGGCCGCAAAGAGTATGTCCCAAAGCCTTGGTTTCCAATTTGGCAGTGATGCATTCGTTGCCGGTATTCTTCACGATCTTGGGATAATGGTCACCTATAAATTCTTACCAAAGCAGTTTAAAGAAATAATCGAACTTTCAAAATCAGCAGATATAAAAATGCCGGATGCCGAGCTAGAAGTACTTGGATTAACTCACCAGGAAGTCGGCAGATTCCTCGCGGAAAAATGGTCTCTCCCTATTCAATTATGCGAAGCATTAAGCAGACACCATAAACCAGCTCTTGCTACTGACAGTCGTGAAATCCCTGCTGTGATCCACCTCTGCGATTATATGACTCAGCGGTTTAACATCGGGACGTTCTACTGGGATGCCGGATTGGAATTAGACAAATCAGTTATGAACATATTAAGGATAGAATCTGAAGAAGAGCTTGAAAGCCTCATAAATAATTATGAAGAAGATTTTAAGGTTACTGTTGAATCAATAAAAATTTAGTGTCATCTTTCAACAGATGAAAAAATTATTACTCACTGAAATAAATATATTTCCGGTTAAGTCACTGAGCGGTTACTCTGTAAATGAAGGCGTGGTTGAAAAGAGGGGATTAAAGCACGACCGCCGCTGGCTGCTGATTAATGAGCAATCAGATTTTATGACGCAGCGTGATTATCCTCAGATGACATTGCTGAAAGCTGTTGTTGAAGAAAATTATCTCGTCCTCAGTAAGAAGAATGACCCATCAGATAATTTCAGAATTAAAGCAGATAACTTTTCACCGGAAATTATTAACGTTCCGATATGGAATGACAGGTGTGACGCCCATCTTGTAAGTAAACAGGTCGATGAATGGCTGTCAGATCATCTTAATACTAATTGCCGGATTGTCTACATGCCGGATACAACATCAAGGGAAGTTGATAAACGATATGCCCACAACAATGAGATTGTAAGTTTTGCTGATGGATATCCGTTTATGATAATCGGACAATCATCTCTCGATGATTTGAACAGTAGAATGGAAACCGTTTTGCCAATGAACCGCTTCCGTACAAATTTTGTATTCACCGGGGGTGAGCCATTTGAAGAAGACCGGTTGGGAAAATTCCGGATGGGCGAATTAATTTTCCATGCAGTTAAACCATGTGAAAGATGTGTAATACCTACAACCGACCAGGAAACTGCAGAACGGGCACACGAACCGCTTAAAACACTGGCAACCTTCAGAAAGCAGGATGGTAAAGTTATGTTCGGACAAAACCTGCTTTGTGAATCAACTGGTGTCGTTAAAGTCGGTGATGAATTAATTCCCCTCTGATTTTTATCGCCATTATATTGTTCTGTATTTACCAACACTCCTAACAATTCCCATTGATTGTTGATTCATTCAACACTTTTTAACCAGTTATAAAATTATTTAATCAAGCGGAACTGACTGCTCAAAAAGACTGTTTGTAATGACGGAACAAAAAACATCTGCTGCTTTGTATTAATAAAATAACTGTCGGCGAAAGAATAATTAAAAGCTTTCTAAAATTTATTCAAACTTTCTGCAGAGATTTGACTAAATCAATTAATTACTTTATAGTTTAGACAGATAAATTTTTTTGTTCCTGAATTACTCATAATTACTGTCGAAGGAAGTTCACGTGAGCACGAAAATTTTTGTGGGAGGCCTCCCCTGGTCAATGGATGACAAGGAGTTAAAATCTGTTTTTGAAGAGTACGGTAAAGTTGGAGCTGCAAAAATTGTGGTAAACCGTCAAACCGGAAGATCAAAAGGTTACGGATTTGTGGAGATGGAACACCACTCCGATGCAGAAACAGCAATCACCGCACTCAACAAAAAAGAAATTAAGGGAAGAGTAATTGATGTGGCTTTAGCCAGGTCAAGAAGAACATAATATTACTCCCTTCTCTTTTTTCCATCCTGTTATATAATCCGGTTTACTGGTTAAGGGAATACTAGTATATTTTTATAACAATATTTTAATGCCGGATATCCTGAAGAATAATTAACTTTCGGCATCAATTATTAAATGAAGAATGTCATGAGCCGTAAATACATTTTGCTTTACACCTTTTTTATTTTTATTTCAGCCGCCGCTTTTGCTCAACAGGTAAGAATAAAAATTTTTGAAACAAGTGATATTCACGGCGTCATCTTTCCTTTCGATTTTAAAAACAATAAACCATTGCAGACCTCAATGGCGCAGGTTCATACAATTGTTGAACAGGAAAGAAATAAAAAAGACCGGCATACAATTCTTCTTGATAACGGGGATCTTCTGCAGGGACAGCCCGCGGTGTATTACTACAACTTTGAAAAAACCAGCGTTACTCACTTGCTCGCCGATGTAATGAACTACATGAAGTATGATGCTGCGGCGATTGGCAATCACGATATTGAAACCGGTCATTCAGTTTATGACAGAATAAATTCGGAGTTTGATTTTCCATGGCTCTCAGCAAATTCTATAAGGACAGATAACGGCGAAACATACTTCCCGCCTTATTCAATAATTCAAAAAGATAAAATAAAAATTGCAGTACTTGGAATGATAACACCCGGAATTCCCAACTGGCTTCCACCGCAGATATGGGAAGGAATTGAATTTGAAGATATGATTCAGACTGCTCATAAATGGATAAGAACAATCAAAGAAAAAGAAAATCCTGATTTAATTGTCGGACTCTTTCATTCAGGTGTTGAGTGCGAGTACAACAACCAGGACTGCAGCGAACCTAAAAATGAAAATGCAGCAAGACTCGTTGCTGAACAGGTGCCGGGATTTGATATTGTCTTTGTTGGTCACGATCACAAAGGATGGAACTTCAAAGTCACGAATGTAGACGGCGACAGTGTGCTTATTGCAGGAACTAAAAGCGATGCGATAAATGTTGCCTGCGCTGATGTTCTTTTTGAATTTAATTCTTCAACAAAAAAATGGGATAAAAAAATTGAAGGAAGTTTAATCGATACAAAAAATTATCCCGCTGACCCTGAGTTTATAAAAACATTTTCATCAGCCTACGATGAAATAAAGGAATATGTTTTACGCCCCATCGGTTCATTTACAGAAACAATTTCAACCCGCGAAACATATTTCGGCGATTCTCCGTTCATTGGTTTGATTCACCGTATTCAGCTTGAGATTTCCGGAGCTGATGTCTCTTTCGCTTCACCGCTTTCATTTAATGCACAGATTAAAGAAGGTGATATTTATGTTAAAGATATGTTCAACCTTTACAAGTATGAAAACTATCTTTATACAATGAGTTTAAGCGGAAAAGAAATTAAAGATTATCTCGAATACTCTTATGATCTCTGGAGCAACACAATGAAAGATGAGAACGATCACCTGCTTAAATTCAATAAAGATAAAGACGGCAATGTAGTTATGACTAATGACCGAACACATCTTACAAATCCTTATTACAACTTTTCATCAGCGGCGGGAATTAACTATACAGTTGATGTTACAAAACCATTCGGCGAAAAAGTGAATATAATTTCAATGAGTGACGGTTCATCATTTGACGAAAACAAAATTTATAAAGCCGCCATCAACTCGTACCGCGGTAACGGCGGGGGCGGACATTTAACATCAGGCGCAAAAATTCCCAAAGAAGAACTCTCAAAAAGAATAATAACATCAACAGAAAAAGACCTTCGCTACTATATGATGAAGTGGATTGAAAATAAAAAAATAGTTTCGCCTTCAAAGACAGGCAATTGGAAATTCATTCCCGAAGAAATAGTCGCACCCGCAATTGAAAGAGATTACAAACTTCTCTTTCCTTGATTTTACTTAGTGCTTCTAAGTGCTCTCAGTGCCTTAGTGGTTAACTTTACTTCATCATTCAATATTCCTTGTTCGATATTCAATATTCCATACATTCTATCTCCAATTAACTTTTCAACTACACCCTCAAATTCCTATCTTTGCACAACCATTAACAAAAGTTAAGCAATATGAAAACCGACAAAAGCAAAACACTGTTCGAACAGGCAAAAAAATATATACCCGGCGGAGTAAACTCACCGGTACGCGCATTCAAATCAGTTGGCGGCGACCCGCTATTCATTACAAAAGGCAGCGGCGCTTTATTTTATGATGTTGACGGAAATGAATTCATCGACTACATAGGAAGCTGGGGACCGCATCTGTTCGGTCACAATCCCGGCTTCATCAAAGAAGCATTACTTAACGCAATCGAAAACGGAACCAGCTTTGGCGCGCCGACTTCAATTGAAATTGAAATGGCAAAACTAATAACCGAACTCGTCCCATCCGTTGAAATGGTGAGAATGGTAAACAGCGGCACCGAAGCAACAATGAGCGCAATACGCGCCGCACGCGGATACACCGGCAAAGAAAAATTTATAAAGTTCGAAGGATGTTATCACGGTCACGCTGACTACTTTCTGATCAAAGCCGGCTCGGGCGCGCTGACTCTTGGTGTACCGACAAGTCCCGGAGTTACAAAAGGAAATGCCGCGGATACACTTATGGCAGACTACAACGATATAAACTCCGTGAAAGAATTAATAAAAAAAAACAAAAATGAAATTGCCGCAGTTATAATTGAACCCATCGCAGGTAATATGGGAGTTGTAAAAGCCGAGGATTCATTCATCAAACAGTTAAGAGATATTTGCAGCGAAGAAAAAATCGTACTGATATTCGATGAAGTGATGACAGGCTTCCGTGTTGCCAAAGGCGGCGCGCAGCAGGTGCTCGGCATTACACCCGATCTTAGCACATTCGGGAAAATTATCGGCGGCGGTTTGCCAGTTGGTTCGTTTGGCGGAAAGAAAGAAATTATGGAAATGGTAGCTCCCAGCGGACCCGTTTACCAGGCTGGTACACTAAGCGGTAACCCGCTTGCTATGTCTGCCGGACTCGCGGCACTTAACTATATTAAATCTCATCCTGAAGTTTATGATATACTTGAAGACAAATCAGCATACCTTGAATCGGGAATGTTTGACGCGTTAAGAAAACTAAATAAAAAGTTTGCGTACAACAGGGTAGGATCGATGAGCACATTATTTTTTGTTGAAGAAAATGTGCACGATTTTAACACCGCGGTTAAATCCGATACAGCTTTATACGGAAAGTACTTTCACGAAATGCTAAAGCGCGGAATTTACTTAGCACCCGCACAGTTTGAAGCGGCATTTGTTTCCACCGCGCATACACAGGCATTGCTTGATAGAACAATAAGCGCAACTTATGATTCGCTGAAGATGATAATTAATTCGTAAAGACAACGCAGGTTGAGTGATTGGTTGAATGGCTGATTGAACTTAGTTTGATCAGCTATTTTTTTTGATGTGGAGGTAGTGGGGTATGTATTATTTAAACCTTGCGAAATAACTATCTATCTCTTCGCGCATCTCTATACCAACCTGTTCGAAGCAGTCGAGTAAATCTTCGTAAGCTCCTTCCCCACCAAGAAAGTCCCAGAATTCTTTGCCTACCTTTAATTCGTGTTTGAGATCAATCATTCCTCTCATTGTCCAACGATTATAAGGTTCGGGTTCGTATGGATTATATGGAATAGCAATAAGAGTTTGAATTTTTGCTTTTGGGTTTGATGCTAACGTTGCCGCAGTCCATTCAAGTAATGTTCTTTTAAACTCTTTAAAACCACCAGCGTTTGGCTTTGCAGTTTTTAAGTCAAAGAGATAGATAGTTCCACTTTTATGAACAAGTTTGACATCAACCTTCGTGAGTTTGACCTTGTTCATGTTACCTGATTGACAAACTTTTCTTAAAGCTTCTATTTCTTTTACTTTGTCGGGTTCTGTTTCCGCAGTAGCAAGTTTATCCATCAAAGTCTGAATTAACTTGTGAGCTTCTGAGCTTATTTGTAATCCAGCTACTTGTTGTGATTCCGCTGATTTAAAGTTTGGTGTTGCAAGAGCTTTAGCAACTGGTTCAAATATGGTAGTACCAAAATTTGTGTTCAATGAATGAATGAATTGATACAATGCTAACCTATCTTTACCCAACAGCCTTGTATGAAATGGCATTGATGCGGGTTCTGGGTTGTGGTTAGTAAATTTATTTCTGAGACTTTGGGTTAAAGATTTTTTAATTTGAACTAGTTGGTTACTATTCATTTTTTAACGAAATCCTTTGATGACTTGATAAATACAGAGTCGAAGTTTGAAAACTTATTTGCAACGGATAGATACAATACTCTTTCCTTTTCTTTTGTAGATAAATCGAGATACTCAGGGTAATTTGAGTTCAATATTTCAATAATGTATTTGAGACAATCTTCAAATCCACTATCAGATTTCAGAAGATTAAATAAATTACTAGTTATCGTCCTTGCCACTTCATTTTGTTTCTTTGATTCTTCTTCTTTAATAGTATCAATGTTAGATTTATTGTCGCGCAAATATTTGTCCAGGAGGTTTATATCAGCACTTTTGTTGATTAAGCGATAAACGATAAAGGTAATATGAAATTTTAATCTTTGAATTTCGGGATGGTTTTCTTCCAGATAATCTTCAACAAGTTTATAGAGTACAGTTATTATGTGATAAAGATTTAAAAATCTCTCTTCAAAAATGGTATCAATAAATCTTTGCGTAGTTCTATCAAAGTAAGAAGTTACTTTATGTGGCATTAACATGAGTGTAGAAAATAATGCTCTTAGGATATCACTGACATTAATAATAAAATCATATCCAGCTATATTAGAATCGGCATATGAGTTTTGTCGCTTATAAAAAAAAGTATGACTGTGAATCTTATGTCGTTTGAATAATTGTTCTAAATCAATTTGGATATTAGTAATTGATATTAAGTCTTTTTCTGATATACCATTTTGACTATTTGAGCGGATTGTAATAAGCTTGTTTTCATCATCACTATGAAGCTTAACAATTTTTACTGGTATAAGAACTTTAGATTCAATTGAATTGTCAAGTGCTGATAATACCTTAAATACACTATTGGCAGTTTGGCAACCATTAACAATATTAACTGGAGTTATAGAATATAAATCTATAGTGCTAGTATTAACATCCTTTGTTGTTATAGTAATACCATTATTATAAAGATGAAATAATTCAGGTTCTTCAATTAAAGTACGCTCGATATTCTGATTTACATCAGTTTCCCCAAGATAGAGCCTGATATTATTATTAAATACATCGGGAAGTAAAACGCGTTGATTCGTATTGGTGTGTATAGGTGCTATACAATCTAGTAGTTCTTTTGCAGATATATAGCCAATTAAACAATGTGTTTTATCTTTAGAAGTTACTTGTTTTACATTTTGTTTTGAGACATATAATATGAATTCATTCGATATAAATCTTTCAAATAAATTATTTATAAAATCTGAACCACGAAGTTCAATACTAACATCGACATATTCTTTATAATCATTAGAAATATATTCAATCTCATCCTTCCAATTCTTTTTTAATACATTTATTTCATTATCATTTTTATTTGTGTAAAAAAACAACTCGAATTTGTAAACAACATTCTTAAATTTTCTTTCCAATATTTTATTTATAAATAATTCAAGAAGTTTAAGTTCCTTTTTTGAATCATCAATTTTAGATTTCTTTAAAATCATTAATGGAATCGCAGAAAATTTCTTGAAATCTCCCAAATCTGCTTTTAGAGAGTTTTTAGTCTGGATATAATGAAAAGTAATGTCAACTTGTGTTTGTTCTTTCTCCAGTTCTGTGATGATGTCGTCAATATTATCATTAAGCGAATAAATTTGACCTTTTAATAAAACAAAAAAAGCATCCCCACCCTGGGCTGATCCTAATGAAATGTCTTTGCCAATTCTATTTTTAGAATTGTAAGATTGACTCGATACCTGCCAGCAGTGCATTGAATTAATAAACCACTCAAATTTTTTATCATCAGCCTTTCGTCTATCTTTTTTATCATAATTTTCACTTATAAATTTTTCACAATATCGTTCAATTTTAGTCTTAATCATTTATACAATCCTTAAAGTGAAAAATGATTTCTGAATAAGCCCCTTTATCCTTTTCAGTTCTGTTAAGCACAGGACGTTTGTACTGATTAACGATTTTCATCCCGGTTTTCTCTGCGATGATTGGATATAGATTATTTCGGTCATTAGCGACAAGAAAAACAGAATAATCTTCTGCAAAATATTTTTTCATGTTCAACAACACCTTAGAAATTCCATCAACATAAGAATCTCTTGCATCCTTACCTTTGCCCTTAAATAGTGGTCCAATTTCCAAATTGTCTCTTCTCTTAAATCCAAAGAGATCATAAGCATAAGCATGCTGTTCATGATAATCTATCAATCCGACATAAGGTGGACTTGAGAAAATACCCTTCACCTTTTGTTTTTTTACCTGCTTTGCAAATTTTGGATTTAATTTCTCTAATGCTTCAATCAGATCAATTTCTCTGCTGTCACCGGTTAAACAAATTTGTTTTGTATCTGTCCGAATCGTTCCAAATTCTGTTATCCGGTCAATTGTATCTTTTGAATATGTTTCCCACCACTTCAAAATTGAAAAAAGTGGTTTGCACATTTTACCGTGCTTGTGACAGTAATACGTTGTGGTAACCGGTTCTATTAAAGTTGCTAAATCTGCGTGCGTTGTTGCTCTGCATGAACGGATTGTTCTGCTTAGAATGAGTTTAAGAATATCTTTTGTATTTGAGTTCTTCAGTCTTTTGATTTTTGCAAATACAAAATCTATCTCTTCCCTAACGTGCTTTGAATACCACTTATCTAAAAATGTTTCTCTTGTGTCCTGCTTTAATTCTATATCATATTTTTTTACAAGGGCTTCGTAAACAGGCAAAAACATTTTCTCTTTTTCTTTGCTGTATTTGTATTCATCTATTTCTTTTCTTAAAACTCTTCTTTTATAATCCGGTACCGGAAAATATTTATTGTTAAATACATTCAACTCTTCAAGCAGCTTTGTTTCAAACTCGGGGACATTTTTATTGTTAAGAAAATTTTTTAATTGGGCGGTAATAAGTGAAGATTCCTTTTTAAGTTCTTCAAGATTATACTTGTCAATTTTACAATTGGAAATGAATGAGTTGAAATAAGAAACATCAATTCCGATTGCATTTATTCCAAGTTCATTTGCCTGGACTAATGTTGTACCGCTTCCACAAAATGGGTCTATAACAATATCGCCCACTTCAAAAAATTTTTCTTTTTTAAAATCATCTAAATGGTCGTCAAGAAAATATTCAACAAGTTGCGGAATAAACTTACCCTTATATGGATGTAAACGATGAACGTGTTTGGTTGTTTCGGCTTCTGTGTATTGATCGAATGATAGTGCCCAATTCAAATCACCGCCAAGTTTATTTTTAAATGAGAGTTCTCTTCTTCCATTAAAAGACTTGTAGTATTCATTCAGTTCCGTCTTTGAAATAACTGAGTTTCCATTTTCGCCATATTTATGAAGCCTGCCATAGTTAATGAGGTAAGATATATTTGACGTAGTAACTTTTTTCCCGAGATGTTCAGTAGCCCATTCACTGGCTTCTTTAATCGTTAAAAAATCATCCGGTGTAAAAAGTTTCAGTTGCATTTAGAAAAATTGTCCCGATAAGTTCGCTCTAAAATAAAAAATTTCTTTGTTAATAATCTGATAAAAATAAAATAAAGAAATATTCCCAAAGCTTCTCGTCGATATTATTTTAGAATAAAAACGCCCGAAGCGACAAGGCGCTTCGGGCTTTCCATATTATAACCCTGCTTATGATTTAGTCAGCGAAGGTGGGTAGCAGGATTACATCCATCAATAATTCTTAACTCATACCTGTCCGCCTGTGGCGGAACTCTCAACTCATAACTAATTTCATTTGGGCGGATGAAACTACTTACACTACGTCAAGGATTAGGATTCTCCGGCTCTTCCGGTTCATGCCTTACACCAAGATCGATCACTCTTCTCGCCGCGTGATACTCATCATAAAACATAGTATCACTCGTACGGAAGAACTCCATCATCTTATCCATCTGCTCAAGCAGCAATGTGTCCGCATCAACAAAACGGTCAACAACAGCCTGTGTTGCCGCAACCTTCGTTGCCGCGCTCGACTCACGCACGCCGGAACTGCCTGCGAACAGGTCCTTCTTCTCCTCGTACTCATCTATCATTACCTGCGTAATACCATAACCGGCGAGTGCCGCTGCGTTGGAGTTTGCCTCAGTATGCATCGTCGTACAATACGCGGCTAACTGGGTGTCACGCATTCTCACCAGCTTTGTTTTATTTACATCCCCTAACTCCTTAAGAAAGTTATTTCCCGTACTTGCGCCAAGCGCGCTTATCGCCGAAGCAATCACCATCGTTGCGTCGATTAGATCACTCTCAGCGGCGGCTTTATTCGCTGCCTTTCCGGTTGTAACCGTGCTTTTCAATCCGTCATTAATTACTATTTCCGCTTTCAGATTTTTGAACTCAAGCAATGCGGGTGCAAAATTTGTTATCGCGGCTGTCTTAGCCGTGTTAGCATCGAGTAAAGTTGTCACCGCGTCAAACATGCTAAAACGGTTTTCTTGTTTATCGTTCATGATAAACCTCTCTCGTATTAATTTTTAAATTGTTAATTAAGGATAACTTCGACTTGCGGCCCGTAAGTAGATCATCCGCCCAACCCCAAATTAATAAATCAAATTTAAAAACAAACCCCCCCTCATTAAGCAGTTAAACGAAAACAAAACCTTTGTGTAGCCGCAACCTTCAGGTTGCGAAGAGCTTGCTCAGCGCAGGCTGAAGCCTGCGGCTACCGGGTTTTTCCCTGGTTATCAAGCCCGTCCCTTTGGGAGACCATTCCGTAACTGTTCTTATATTCTAATCGTTACTTCGTTATCAATCAGAATTAAACTCAATTCCTCTTCTCTCCAGGAAGGTACACTGTCGCCGAAGCAGGCTGTTGCATAACTCTCTTTTTGTCACCCTGAACTTGTTTCAGGGTCTTCTATTGCACATAATCGCAAAAGAAGATTCCGACCCGTCTAAGACGGGCGGAATGACAGCCCTGCAACAACCTGCGCAGGCAGCAGCAGGGAAGGTGCGTTCACAAAACGCATATTTCAATCCAAATTCCCCATTTCTCAATTTTCCTGCGTAATTGTTTCCTCTTCTTCCCTCATTGCTTGACTTTCCTCACTCATTGCTTACTTTTCTTCTCTCATTGCGGGACTTACTCCTGCCATTGCTTCAATAACTCCTGTCATTGTGTCAGCGACTCCTCCCATTGCTTGACTTTCTTCAGTTATTGCTCGTTTTACTTATCGCATTGCTTACTTTCCCGCAGGCTTTGTTTTAACGTCATCACACAATGCAGCATCCCCGCCTGGTCTTTTTAGGTTTTTATTTCTCTTTGCTACTATTAGGATTTAGGAAGTTCTTTTGTCATTCCCCGATTCATAACTTTTAACACATACCTGTCCGCCTGTGGCGGAACTCTCAACTAACTTAAAAGTATTTTCTCTTCATCCACAGCGCCGCGTTAACAAGACTTATTAACACCGGCACTTCCACTAGCGGACCAACAACCGCCGCAAATGCCTCGCCGGAATTTATCCCGAACACAGCAATCGCGACCGCAATCGCCAGTTCAAAATTATTACTCGCCGCGGTGAATGAAAGTGTCGCGGATCTTTTATAATCAGCACCCGCTTTTTTGCTGAGATAAAACGAAGCAAAGAACATAATTACAAAATAAAGAACGAGAGGTATTGCTATAAGAAGTACATCGCCCGGGATTTCTAAAAATATTTCACCTTTAAGTGAGAACATTACAAAGATTGTAAACAGCAGCGCTATCAGTGTAACAGGACTTATCTTCGGAATAAATTTTCTTTCATACCATTCTCTTCCTTTTAAACGTATAAGAACAAACCTTGTTATCATTCCCGCAAAGAAAGGTATGCCGAGATAGATAAGAACGCTTTCGGCAATCTGCATTATGCTTATGTTAACTGCGAATGTTTCCAATCCAAATACTCCCGGCAGAACAGTAAGAAACAAATAAGCATAACCCGAAAAGAAAAGCATCTGGAAAACTGAATTGAACGCAACCAGTCCTGCGGCGTATTCCCTGTCACCGCCGGCAAGATCATTCCATACTATCACCATTGCAATGCACCGCGCAAGCCCGATGAGTATCAGTCCCGCCATATACTCGGGATATGAACTGAGAAATACAATCGCAAGCACGAACATAAGCAACGGACCTATCACCCAGTTCTGTATAAGCGAAAGTGTAAGTATCTTCACATCCCTGAACACATCACTCATTTCTTCGTAACGTACTTTTGCAAGCGGAGGGTACATCATAAGTATAAGTCCGGCGGCTATGGGTATGTTGGTTGTGCCGGATTGAAAGTTGTTCCAGAATGTTGATATGCCGGGAAATATTTTTCCTGAAAACACACCGATGAACATCGCGAGGAATATCCATAGTGTGAGGTAACGGTCAAGCAGTTTTAATTTTACTTTTGACGGCGGCATCAGGAAACAGCAATTACATTGTTATAAAATTTTCCGAACTCAAAAAATATTTCATCACGGACTCTCCTGTAAACAGGCATCACTTCATCTTCTCTTCCAACAGCATCGGCAGGATCATCAAACCCGATGTGGACGCGGTGTTTAACCTGTCCCGTAAAAACAGGACAGGTTTCTTTTGCATTGTCACAAACAGTTACCACATAATCAAAAGAGTGATTGAGATACTTCTCTACATCTTCGGGAACGCCGCCGCTTATATCTATACCTTTTTCGTTCATTGCTTTAACAGCATACTTATTAACCTGTGATGCAGGTTTTGTTCCCGCCGAAAAAACTTCAAGTTCACTGTCTAAGTTTTTCAGATAACCTTCAGCCATCTGGCTTCGGCAGCTATTGCCTGTGCAGAGTATGAGTATTCTCTTTTTCATTTATGGTTTGTATCCCACAACCGTTATACTGAATATTCCTTCAACTCTTTGTTTGAACAGTTCAATTCCTTTTTCGTCAAGATATTGCAGGAGTATATCATCCGGCAGTTCTATCACCTTTGTTCTTTTAACTTCAACTTTCTCAAATCCTGTTTGTTCGATCACTCCCATATATTCATCCTGCTGAAGCGCGCCAGCAACACAGCCTGCATACATCTCCGCGGATTTTTTTAATTCGGGATTCAGTTCACCTTTTATCACAATATCGGAAACACAAAAGTGCGCGCCGGGTTTAAGAACACGGTATATTTCTGCAAATGCTTTTACTTTATCGGGAACAAGATTGAGGACGCAGTTGCTGACAATAACATCGGCGAAGTTATTCTCAAGCGGAAGATTTTCAATTTCACCAAGCCTGAACTCAACATTTTTGTAACCCATCTTTTCATTATTGGTGTTTGCTTTGTTTATCATCGGCTCGGTGAAGTCAACTCCTACAACCTTTCCTTCATCACCGGCAATAGCACGCGCAATGAACACGTCATTACCCGCACCCGAGCCAAGATCAACAACGGTATCTCCTTTTTTAATTCCGGCATGCTCAGTGGGAAGCCCGCAGCCGAGTCCCAGATCAGCATCTGCAACGTAGCCGTCAAGGTGATGGTATTCATCCTTCATAATTGTGTAGCCGACTATCTTGTTTTCAGATGATCCGCAGCATCCGCTGGTATTATTCAGCACAGCAATTTCTCCATACTTCTGTTTTACAACTTCTTTGATGTTTTTTTCGTTTTCCATTTTTTACTCCTTTGTTTAACACACACATACTTTTGAAAATAGTTTATCTAATTCTTTTTTTGCCTTAACAAGTGTTTTATTGTTAACGCAGTAGCAGACTTTGGGTCCGTCAATATCGCCCTGTATAAGTCCGACGCGTTTTAGTTCCTTAAGATGCTGAGATACAGTTGACTGCGAAAGAGGAAGCTGTTCAACAATATCTCCGCACATACACACATTCATATCCGTAAGTATTTTAAGAATGCTTATCCGCGCAGGATGTGATAAGGCTTTTGCAATATCGGCAAGCCATATCTCATCGTTTGAAAATTCATTTTTTTTAGAGAAAGCCATTGCGATTATTAATTCCCTTATTGTTTATCGTAAATATACGATAAGATTCTAATTTGGCAAATAAAAACTTTATGAATGGTTGAAAACACTTATGTGTGAATTCATTCTTGCAATTAAAAAACTATATCCCAATATTTACCCGCCAATTCACATCAAACTTTAACCGAGGTAATAATGTTAAGCCTGAAAAAGATTTTGCCGGGAATTTTTATCCTTCTTGTCGTAGTTTTATTCGGAATGGGATTTAACTCCCAGACTCTAATTCCGTCTGTAATTAAAAACGGCGATGTATCATATCTCTCAAATACATTAGTATTTAAATTGAAACATCTTCCTTCAAATGGAATAAAAAGTACAACCGATCTGCCCGGTGAATTGAAGAAGGTTTTATCTCAATTCAATGTAACTGCATCACGCTCAATATTTAATCAAAAGCTTACGGAAAGAGAATTCGGATTAGACCGGATAGTGATTATAACTTTTGAATCAGACACTGATCCGTTTTATGTATCATCCAAAATAAAAAATCTAAGTGATGTTGAATGGGCTGAACCAAAATTTGTTTATGAACTTGATTTCATTCCGAATGATCCTGAGTACGCATCAATGTATAACCTTTCAAAGATACAGGCATCACTTGCATGGGATGTAACACAGGGTGATACTTCTGTTGTTATCGGAATTGTTGATACAGGTGTTGACTGGGATCACCCCGATCTTGCCGCAAACATCTGGCGTAATTGGGATGAAATACCCGGAAACGGAATTGATGATGATAACAATGGTTTTATTGATGATATACGCGGATGGGATTTTGGCGGACTGACAGGAACACCTGATAATAATCCGATGGAAGATCGTCCTGATCACGGAACTCACGTTGCAGGAATTTCTTCCGCAGTTACCAATAACGGAATAGGTATTGCAAGTATTGGATTCAAATCAAGATTGATGGCGATAAAAACTATTCGTGATGATGTACGAGGTCCGAATGGTCCATCCGTTCTTTTTGGTTATGAAGGAATTGTATACGCGGTTGATAACGGCGCTAAAATAATAAACTGCAGCTGGGGAGGAAGCGGGTATTCAATTTTCGGACAGGAGATTGTGAATTATGCAACAAGTAACGGTGCATTAGTCGTTGCTGCTGCGGGAAACTCCGGTGGTGAAAGCTCACACTTTCCATCAGGATATGACAATGTTCTTTCAGTCGCCTCAACAACATCAGGCGATATAAAATCTTCATTCTCAACTTATGGAACTACCGTCGACGTTTCGGCACCGGGTTCGACAATTTATTCTACCTGGCAGAATGATACTTACACTTTTATAAGCGGTACATCTATGGCATCGCCGCTTACCGCAGGACTTGCTGCACTAGTTGCAGCAGAGTTTCCTTCATACACACCCTTACAAATCGGAGAAAGGATCAGGGTGACTTCTGATAACATTGATGCATTGAACAGTCCGTCGCTCCAGTATAAAATAGGTAAAGGCAGAATAAATGCTTTGACTTCGTTAACGGCAGAAACGCCCATCTCTGTAAGAGCAACTGATGTTGCTTTTTCCGATGAAGCACCTTACGGCAACGGTGACGGAATATTCCAGGCAAATGAAACTATAGTTGTTGATGTGAATTTTATTAACTATCTCAGTGCGACATCTAATCTTTCTGTAACACTTCAGTTGAAAAATTCTTATTCATCAATTGTAAGCGGAAATTTTTCTGCCGGTAGTGTTCCGACAATGGGTGAGTTTAATAACAGTTCATCAAGATTTACTTTTACATTGAATGCGTCTGTCCCTGCAAACGCAAAACTTGATTTCTTACTGATGTACAATGACGGAAGCTACAGTGATTATCAATGGATAAGCACAATCGGCAATCCAACTTACGGAACACAATCAGGCAACGATGTTGCAATGACAATTACCAGTAAAGGTACTTTGGGATACAATGATTATCCAACCAATGCTCAGGGGAACGGGTTTTCATACCAGGGCGGAGATAATCTTTTATTTGAAGGCGCATTAATTCTCGGTACATCAAACACAACAATTTCAGATGCGGCGAGAGGATCGAATCAAAGTATACAGAATAATGACTTTGCTATTGTTCAGCCATTTATTCTGCACATACCCGGCACGGTTGCTGATTATGAGGGCTCTTCAATTGTGAATGATAACAATGCGGGATCAAATAAACTTGGAGTCACTGTTAAATTGAATTCATATTCCTACTCATCCTCACCAAATGAAAATTATATGATCCTTAGGTATAAGATCATTAACAACAACGCAACTGATATTACAAATCTGCATACAGGACTTTTCTTTGACTGGGATTTTGCGACCGCAACTGCCGACCAGGCTGGCTGGGATGATACCGGTAAATTCGGATACGCATACAGACCTGCAGGAAGCCCTGATACAAGAGTAGCCGCAGGCGTTATAAATTCCACTGCATATAATTTTTATGCGATAAAGAATGACAGCGCTGACGGCGGTTTTGGAATCTATGATGGTTTTGCAGATCACGAAAAGTGGACTGCAATTTCAACAGGGTTAAGTAAGACTAATGCGGGTCCCGGCGATATTTCATTTGTTGTTGCTGATGGTCCAAAAACAATTGCCGCGGGAGATTCAATTGAAGTTGTATTTACAGTCGCCGCAGCACCGACAGTAGAAGAATTACGGACCGCGATGGATAACTCAAAAATAAAATACAACCAGATACTCACTTCGGTTGAGGATAACGTTAGTGTGCCTGTTGAATTTAATGTATCACAGAATTATCCTAACCCGTTTAACCCTTCAACGAATATTAATTTCAGTTTACCTGTTTCATCTTTTGTTACGACAGAAATATTCAATGCACTTGGGGAAAAGGTAGCGGTGCCTGTTAATGGAAATTATTCTGCAGGTAAACATCAGTTTGTATTTAATGCCTCTTCACTACCAAGCGGTGTTTATTTTTACAGGGTAACTGCTGAGGGAGTAAATGGAATTAAGAATTCTTCAATAAATAAAATGCTTCTTCTTAAGTGATAATTTAAATCAGAGATGACATCTTTTCCTTAAGATGTCATCTCTGGCTTATCGTTTTTTCCCTCTCGCAAATCAATTCATAAAAGATTAAGTTACAACCAGTGGTTAAAAACCGACGGGTAACTTTATGAAACCAAATAAGTTTCTTCTTCTTTTCCTCTCATTGTACATTATAAATTGTACATTATACATTACCCACGCTACTACACGCTATGTCAGCAAAACCGGCAGCAGCACACCGCCCTACACAAGCTGGGAGACTGCGGCTGACAGCATACAAAAAGCTATTGATTTAAGTTGGATTGATGATACAATTATTGTTGCAAACGGTACTTACTACGAGTCTCTTTATATAAATAGAACAATACACCTTATTGGTAGTAGTATGGACAGTACAATAATTGATGGAACAAACATATTAGGCTATGACATAATTTACTTTTTTGAAAATAATTCGACATTTAAAAATTTTACGATCAAATCTTCTAATCCACAGAGAAATGGAATAGTAACCAGACGTTCGAATTTGATAGCTGAATTTTGTAAAATAAATAGTTTGGAGGTTCCTTTAAATATTAATTTTTCATCAGTGAATATATCCAGTTTCATAATAAATGCATTTTATTATGCAATTCGAGATGAATGCCCAAGTGGTCTATGTAATTCTGTTTATTCAAACAACATTATTACTTCTTCTAATTCTATTAACACCCCCATATATTTTTCATTCGGCGGAAATCCAACATTTACAAATAATATTGTAATAGAGCAAGGTAATACTTTAAGAGGAGTTGGAGCTCAATATAATGTGGGAATTAAGATAATGAATAATATTGTTTCAGGTTACGACAATACAAATATTCAGGTAGGTCAAATAACAACAGATTACGCTTATTTAGAAAACAACATATCATTGAATGCACCAAATGCTTATGGAAGTTCAACTGCACACAGAACAATAATAAGAAACAATATTGCTAAGGATGTAGTCAGAGGTTTTCAATCAGGAAATGGTACGGTAATACCGGATTACAATTTATTCTGGAATGTCACTGAATTAGTATCAGGTACAGCAATACTTGGTGACAGTAATATAGTTGCTGATCCGATGTTTGTGAAGGACACCATACCAAATTCACAGCTTGATTTCGATTATCATCTTCAGAAATATTCACCTGCAATTGACAAAGGAAACCCAAACATCTTAGATGTTGACGGAAGCAGAAGCGACATAGGAATTTTCGGAGGACCTCTGGGACAGAAATACACCTATATGGATCTTGCGCCTAAACCTCCACGCAACCTAATCGCTTCTCTCGATTCTGGACTTGTTCATCTTACATGGAATAAAAACACAGAAGCAGATTTATTTCGTTACAGAGTTTACAGGGATACTGTTCCTGATTTCATTTATGACCCTACAAAATTAATAGCTGTTGTTGCAGATACATTTTACTATGATGATGTACCTGACAGGATAAACTCAGGTAATTATTATTACAAGCTTACAGCAATAGACACAGCAGTGAACCAGTCAGCAGCAAGTGAAGAAGTACACGTAACAATAACAGGCATACCGGAGGCTCCTCCGGTTGTGGTTGAGCATTTCAGGCTGCTTCAGAATTATCCAAATCCATTTAACCCGTCAACAACAATTCCATACAGATTAAAAGAAGGCGGCTATGTAAAGGTGATGGTTTATGATATAAAAGGAGAGCTTGTAAGAGTGTTGGTAAATCAATATCAAAGTGCCGGATATTATGAAGTAGAGTTCAGTCCTAATAAAACAGAAAGAAAAAAAGCTGAAGGCTATGTAGAGTTTGAAACGGGCTACTACGGCAACGTTGCAAGTGGAATATATCTTTACAGGATAGAAGTAATTGGTGAGGGAAGAATACCGGTTTACAGTGATATGAAAAAAATGTTGATGCTCAAATGATGAAATCATTTGAGCAGAAATCCCGCTCTGCGGGGCTGATGATAAAGTGATGCAATCACTTAGTCAGAAGTACCTAAGGGAATTTTGCTGAAGTAGGCAGATTAAAACAAAGATGACATCTTAAGGAAATGATGTCATCTTTTTTAAAAATAAAAATGCCGGAAGTTATTCCGGCATTTTTTTCATCACGTCTTGGCATTAACATCTATTTCGCAGCATTTGATCCAACTATATTTACATCGATCTCAATATTGTCGGCGACTTTATTTCCTATTACATCATTCTTCACACCATAGTCAGAAAGTTTTATGTCAAACTCAGCCTGAATGCCAAGCAGGTCGCCCGGTGCTCTCATTTTTGTTTTTTCACTTTCATCCAGATATGTGAGTGTCGCCTCTGTTACAACTTCTTTAGTCACACCGCGTAGTGTAAAATCACCAGACACTTTGGCTTTTATTTTATTGTCACCTTCACTTTTCACATCAGATACTTTTTTAATTGTAAAAGATATTTCCGGATATTTCTCTGCGTCAAGCCAGCCCGCGCTTCGCATATGTTCATCTCTTAAATCAATTCCTGTTTTTATTGATGCCGTCGCAATAGTGATTTTTCCCTTTAATGTTGATGCGACATTCTTAACATCAAATGAAACATTCCCCTCTACTCCGGCTGCCAGGCCACGAATATCCTCAACCGGCATCGCGCTGAAAAAAGACGTCTGATTCCTTTGATCCTTTGATACAAAGTTGAATGTCTGGTTACCGGTTGCTTTTACTTTAAATCCCTGTCCGAATACAACGGCAGAGACAAATAGCACAATTCCGAGAGTACCGATAATTTTTTTCACATTGTTTCCTTTCTTTTAGTTTTAAATAAATAAATAAAAATTCCTGAGACCGTTCCGACTATCGCCGCAGCAAGGGCAGTGTAATCCAAACCGAGAATGAATTTGTCCTGCCATTCAATATATGTTGTATCAAAAAGCGGATCGGTTTTTTCAACCATAACCTGTGATTTGGAAAAAATTTCCCCGCCGGTAAAAAGCCATACAGCAACAAACCCTGTTATCATTGATATTGCTACGATTAAAATAGTTTTTTGTTTTTCGTTCATAATTTCCACATAATGCTTATTGTGTGTTATACCACACGGTTAGATACGGAATTTTATTTTTGGATTCAAGTCTTATAAACTGCTACATTTTACAAATATGTAAACAAAGTCTGATTTTATTAAGTTCCATTTGAAATTGTAACTTTTTGTCGAAAATTCATTCATTCAAAATGGTTTATGACATAACTGTTGTCGGCGGCGGAATAATCGGAACAGCTACTGCTCTTTCTATTCTGCAAAAAAATAAATGTTCTTTGCTGCTGATCGAATCCGAAAACCGGCTTGCCTATCATCAAACCGGTAATAACAGCGGTGTTATTCACTCGGGACTTTATTATAAGCCCGGTTCGCAAAAAGCAATTAACTGCGCTGCTGGTCGCGAAATGATGTATGGTTTTTGCAGAGAGCATTCGATTCCCCATGAACAATGTGGTAAACTTGTTGTCGCGGTTACAGATGACGAGCTTCCTGCGTTAAGCGAACTTGAGCGAAGAGGAAATGCAAATGGACTTACTGGTCTTAAAAGACTCAAACCAAATGAAGCAAAAGAAATCGAACCATATATAAATTGTGTTGAAGCTTTGTTTGTTCCTCAAACCGGAATAGTTGATTACACGGTTGTAACAAATAAATATTCTGAATTGATTAAAGAGAATGGCGGACAAATTTTTTTGAACAGAAAATTCATCGGGATAAAAAAGCTAAGTGATCATTTTGAACTTCAGACTACTTCAGAAATTATTAAATCAAAAATTTTTGTTAATTGTGGTGGACTTTATTCCGATAGAATTGCAAAACTTTGTGGAATAAATCCTGGTCTTAAAATTATTCCTTTCAGAGGAGAGTATTATAAACTGAAAAAATCATCTGAGAAGCTTGTGAGAAATTTAATTTATCCTGTGCCTGATCCAGCTTACCCGTTCCTTGGTGTTCATTTTACTCGAATGATGAAGGGTGGAGTTGAAGCTGGTCCTAACGCCGTCTTTGCTTTCAAAAGAGAAGGTTATAAAAAAAGTGATATTTCATTTTCAGATTTAGTTGAAATGTTTTTTTATCCCGGTTTTATTAAGATGGCATCAAAACATTATAAAATGGGGATGGGCGAATTCTTCAGATCATATAACAAAAATGCTTTTACAAAAGCTTTGCAAAAATTAATTCCTTCAATCACCAAAGATGATATTGTAACCGGCGGGGCAGGAGTAAGAGCGCAGGCACTCGAACCCGATGGCAAATTAGTTGATGACTTCAGAATTATCAGCGAAGAAAATATGGTTCACGTACTTAATGCGCCGTCACCGGCGGCTACTGCATCGTTGAGTATCGGTAAAACAATTTCAGAAATAATTTTAAAAATGATGAATTGATTATGAGCGAAAACGATATTCTTAAAACGCTTCTTGAGCTGACAGAAAAAGATAAATTGTCTGAGATAAGAAACACTCTGGATCAGCTAAATAAAAAAATAATTGGATCTGATTCAATTCAACTTGGCGGCGGGTTTAATATAAACTCAGCCTATCTTCAAAAAGAAATTGAACAGATAATAAAAACACAAACTATTGAACGCAGCAAATATTACCTTCAGCGTTTAATCAAATCACTTACACAGATTAAAACCGGAAAGATAAATGACCTTAACCTGAACCGGTGGAAAGAATATGATGACATCATAACGGACAGCTTGTGGATAATAAAGAAACGTGATACAAGCGGTTCACACTCTGCCGGATACTGGGGAAATTTTATTCCGCAAATTCCTAATCAACTCATCAGACGTTATACGAAAAAGAACGAATGGGTTCTTGATCCTTTTCTTGGAAGCGGTACTACGTTGATTGAATCACAAAGATTGGAAAGAAACGGTGTTGGCGTAGAATTGATTCCATCGGTAGCAAAGCTTGCACAAAAAAATCTTGATGAAGAAAAGAGAAAAAGTAAGACTGAAATTATAGTTGGTGATTCATCAGGAATAAACCTGAAAAGATCTTTATCCACACTTGGAATTAAATCGGTGCAGCTTGTTATTATGCATCCGCCTTACTGGGATATTATCAAGTTCAGTGAAGAGAAAAGTGATCTTTCAAACTGTACATCTTTAAATGAATTTCTGGAAAGTTTTGGTAAGGTTATAGATAATGTTTCATCGGTGCTTGATAAGGGAAGATATTTAGCCGTTATAATCGGGGATAAGTATTCGGATGGTGAATGGATACCGTTAGGGTTTTATTCAATGCAGGAAGTTATTAAACGAGGTTATGTTTTAAAATCGACAGTTGTAAAAAATTTTGAAGACACACGCGGCAAAATGAAACAGAAAGAGTTGTGGCGTTACAGGGCGTTGGTTGGCGGGTTTTATGTTTTCAAACATGAATACATATTTATATTTAAAAAGAAGTAAATGAATGCAATATTCATTAACACAAATAGAAGCCGAGCTAAAAAAAAGATTAAACTACCCATACAAATGGCTGCAAAAACAAAACGACTACTTCGATACTAAAACAAATTTTATCTATCAAACCTTTGAGTTCGAAAATGTACTAAAAGAAATTGAACTGAGATTTAAGTCTGAAACTGATTATGAAAAGTACTATAACTACTCAATCAACAGGTGGTTTAATTTCTGGTCTGCCTATGCTGTTGAAAATATTTTTTGTTCAGTTGATGGAGTGACGCCAGCGCAAAATTCAAAAGACAGGCAGAAGGATTTTATAATTCAGGGAGTTGCTTTCGATCATAAAACATCTGTACTTCCGAAAGAATTTACATCACCGATAAAAGAGATTGTACGTGACTCAGGAAAACTGATTGAATGGTTTTATAACAATCAGTCAAAACAGCAGCGAAAACATTTTAAGAACCGGTTGTTTGTCGTGTTGTATTCATCAAAGAGAGAGCACTGGAAACTAAAATCCGAACTAACCTGGCTTAAAAAAATAATTGAACATTATATGCTGGGCTTTAATACGGCATATCTCATGAGATTCAATTTTAATTCTAACGAACCGACACTTAGTGATATTATCTGGGCAATAGAAGAATGATATTTCTTCCTTTAGGCGGTGCCGGCGAGATTGGCGCAAACTCGTATTATCTGAATCTTTCGGGAACAGGAATTATTCTCGACTGCGGAATGCATCCGAGAAAAACAGGAAGTGATTCACTTCCCGATTTATCTTTGATTGAGAACAGAGTTGTTGATTATGTATTAATCACACATGCTCACCAGGATCACATTGGTTCGCTTCCGTTCTTAATAAAAAAATTTCCCTACCTTAAAATTATTTCTACTCCGCAGACAAGGGCGATTGCAGAACTTACACTTCATAACTCGGTTGAAATTGTTAAAGATGAAAATGACGAACAGCTAAAATCTTTATTCAATCACGATGAAATTGATCTGCTCATTCAAAGCATTGAATGGAAGGAATATGGACAGAATTTTTTATTAAAAGGTTATAAACATAAAGGCGGAGAAATCAATGCTACCTTTTATGATGCCGGACATATTCCCGGTTCTGCTTCAATTCTGATTAAGCACAACAATATTAAAATATTTTTTACCGGCGATATAAATACTGAGCCGCAGATCATAATCAAAGAAGCAGAACTTCCTGAAACTAAAATTGATATCCTGATTACCGAGACAACTTATGGAAGCACTGATTCAACACTTGTTCCAACGCTTAAAACTGAATCACAAAAATTTGCCAAAGCAATAAACAGAATTGCAAACGATGGTGGTTCAATTCTCATCCCGGTTTTTTCACTTGGTAAAATGCAGGAGATGTCGGCATTATGTCATCAATTAATTATTTCGGGAACAATACCGGATATAGATATTTATACCGGCGGCATCGGAAATAAAATAAGTAAGGTTTATGACTATAACAGATTTACAACCCGTAGAAATGATACCGAACTTATATTAAATAATATTCCGCAGAAAAATTTATTTGAAGTCGATGATCCTATGACATTTTTTAAACAGCCGTGTATTGTTCTTGCATCAAGCGGAATGATGATGCCTGGCACAGCTTCATACAGACTTGCACGACATTGGGTCAAACAAAAAAAATCAGCAATTGTAGTTGTTGGTTATATGGATTCACTTACTCCGGGTTATGTAATTACTAATTCCCGGCAAGGTGATGTAATCAATCTGTTTGGTAATGATGAGATAATAAAATGTGAAATATTAAAATTCAGATTTCCATCGCACGCCAGGAGAGAAGGATTACTAAAAATTGCAGATAGACTTAAACCCGAAAAAATTATCCTTGTTCACGGAGAAGAAGATTCAATTAAATGGGTAGGAGCGGAACTTCTTAAAAAAGATAAAGGCAGAAAAGTTTATTCAGCGGAAGCCGGTAAAGAAATTAATCTTTCTGAGTAAAAATAAAAAAACGGCAGTGGTAAGCTGCCGCATTATTTGGAGATCTATGCGTTATGAAAAAATTATTCTATTTCATCCGCGGCGCGTACAACTGAAAATGATGCAAACACATTTGCTGTATCACCGCTTACAACATCAAAAACCTTTCCTTGTAATGTGCCGACAATCTTCCCCCCAACATTTCCAAATTCAGTTATAATTGTTGCGCCGTCACCGGTTGGATAAAACACTCTTGCGGTTTGAGATGTCCCTGTTGAAAAATACAATCCCTGTTCAGTATTAACCCAGCTATAAGTTCCAGTGGTTGTGCCGGGAATATTAATTGAAGCTGTAAGTGAATCGCTGCCTGACACTGCCCAGAAAGCGACATAAGTCATTTGTTCCGGAGCTATATAAACACCCACGCCCGAATTGGAGCCGATCTGTTTGTTGTTAAAACCTGCACCGTTAATTGTTATTGTTGACTGAGAATTGTTTCCACCACCATTCCCTCCGCTGCCGCCATCACCCGGCTTTACAGGGTTTTCGGAATCTTTAGAACAACCGACTATAAAAAGTGCCGACATAATTACTGCAAGCACAAAAAATTTTTTTATTAGTGACATTTTTTTACTCCTTGATTTTGATTTTTGCTTTTGAAATTTGATGTGTAAATATCCCGCCTTTTATTCTGCTGCGGTATTGGTCGAATGGAGTATTTTTAAAGCAATGTTTCTTAATAATGAATTAAAACATAGTACAAACGTTCTATTTGTATTCTTATCTGATTGAATCATTCAATTATTGAAATGAAAAACATAGCTATGCACTCATCAATTACTTGTCAGTTAACATATTAAAAAGTAATTTTGAGTTGAAAATTTTTAGAAGACTTATAAAAACACTACACAAAAAATCTTATCTGTTAATCAGCCTGAATATGCAGACCATTGCATAATAAGGACTGAGTCTTAAAACAGTAAAACCATTTCTGCTTTAAACGAATCAGTCCGTCCTTTCGTTAAAAATATTTATTAATCACTAAAGGAAAACAAAATTGAAAAACCTTATCGCATTAGGCTGGTCTGATTTTTTTGAAAAAGATTTTACATCTCATAAAGAATCAGGATTTAGTAAAGCAAGAGTAATAACCGAAAACAAAGAACGATACATAATCCATAACGGGACAGAAGAACTGCAGGCGGAAGTTAGCGGCAAACTTATTTATTCGTCCGATTCGCCATCCGATTTTCCGAAAGTTGGTGATTGGGTGACGACTATAGAATACGAAGAAGAAAAAAAGGCGATCATACATTCAGTGTTAAATCGACGATCAAAATTTTCACGGAGTGTCCCGGGAAGTAAATCGATGGAACAGATCATAGCTGCAAATTTAGATTTCATTTTTATCGTTCAGGCACTTGACAGCAACTTTAATATTAACAGGCTGCAGCGCTACATTGTAATGGCTGAAAGCGGAAACGTAACTCCGATGGTAATACTAAATAAATCCGACTTAGTTGAAAACGAAGATGAATTTATTTCTTTAATTCACAAACATCATCCCGACGTTGATGTAACTGCAATTAGCGCATCAACAGGGAAAGGGCTGCAAAATCTTCTCTCAAAATTAGTTAAAAGTAAAACTTATGCTCTCGTTGGTTCTTCAGGTGTTGGCAAATCCACAATTATAAATAATATACTCGGCAGCAATGTTCAGAGTGTTTCTGAGATCCGGATAAAGGACAATCGCGGTAAACATACAACAACAAGACGCGAACTGTTCATAATACCAACGGGAGCTATCCTGATTGATACACCCGGTATGCGTGAATTTGGATTAACGGAAGCACAGGATGGTCTGCAAAGTACATTCAGCGAGATAGAAAAACTTTCTGTTAACTGCAGGTATTCTGACTGTACACATACCGTTGAGAAAGGCTGCGCAGTACTTGACGCGGTTGAAAGAGGCATAATATCCGAAAAATATTTTCAGAATTACTTAAAACTTTTAAAGGAAAACGAATACCACGAAACAAAAGGAAATAAAGACCTTATGCTTGAAAGAAAGAGAAAAGAAAAACAATTGCACAGGCTTATAAAAAATTATAAACACTTTAAAGGGGGAGAATAATTTTTCTTCACCCTAAAGTGCACTTGATAATTGTGATTAACTTTTTTAAGTTGACAACCGGATGGCCATTCCGCGGAATTAATTTTCCGCACTTAGTACTCCTATTGAGTCGTATTAAATAACACTATTTAATAACTAATTAAGGAGGGTGAGTGGACAAAAAAACAAAAGAGAAAACATATTAAAGATGTATTGCCGGAAGGATGAGAATTCATTCCGGAAACATACTACATATGTAATTTAATTTGCTGGAGATACCGAAAGGGATTCTCCAGTTTTTTTATACACCTCATGAATAATCAGTTAGAAAAAAAATTCCATCGGCTTGAAGAGCTGCGAAGCGACATAATTTCATTGTTCACTAATTCACCGAAGGGATTAATGAACGTAAAACCGTTCGAAAATAAATGGTCACCGTTACAAATTTTGTATCATATCATAAGAGCCGAACAGGCAACAATAATCGCATTAAAACGGTCAATTAAAGATTATCAATTAAAAGAGGAGATGGGGTTTTTTTCACCGTTAAGAACCATACAGCTTAAATTTCTGTTCGGCTTGCCTAAAAAAATCAAAGCGCCAAAGGGGATTGATAACATTCCGGATTCTTCTGACTATGATGAACTAATTAAAAAATGGGAAAGTTTAAGAAAGGATATGAAGGAATTCTTCCAATCAATACCACCCGATGCTATTACTAAAAATCTTTTCAGTACGTGGTATTCGAACAAAATGAATATTCACCATATCACTGAGTTTTTAATATTACATTCTGAAAGACATTACCGCCAGATCAAAAAACTAATCCGCTCATCATAAATTTTCTGCACGATAATCTTTTATTCTCTTAACTTTAAGCAGACTAAAATGTTTATTAATTAAATGAGTATAAAATGAAAAAATTATTTTTATTCCTTTATATCTTTTCCTTGTCAACTCTGTTATTGGCTGGAGATGTTTCTAAAATAAAAGGAACCTGGCAGGGAACTCTAAAAATTTCAACGGTAGAATTAAGAATTGTGTTCAATATAAATGTTGAAGCAGATACATTATCATCAGCTACTTTAGACAGCCCTGACCAGGGAGCTTACGGGATTAAAGTTGACCGGGTTATTGTTAGTGATGATAAAGTTAGATTTGATGTCAAAGCAATCGGTGGTTTTTATGAAGGCACATTCAACATTGAGAATATGCAGATTGATGGAATGTGGAATCAGGGTGGTCAAGCAATTCCTTTGCTGCTAAAATACTCAGAAGAAAAAGTTGAATTGAAAAGACCACAGGAACCTAAACCTCCGTATCCATACAACGAAGAAGAAGTTACGTATGCTAATGTTGATGCGGATATAACACTTGCTGGAACTTTGACAACTCCAAAAACAGGTGGACCATTTCCAGCAGTCATTTTGATTACCGGTTCGGGACCACAAAACAGGAATGAAGAATTACTTGGTCACAAACCCTTTCTTGTCATCGCAGATTATCTAACCAAAAACGGAATAGCTGTACTTCGATTTGATGACCGTGGTGTGGGCGAATCAACGGGCGATCATTCAAAAGCTAATTCAGAAGATTTTAGTACTGATGTACTTGCCGGAATTGAATTCCTAAAAACACGAGATGATATCGATAAAAATAAAATTGGATTGGTAGGACACAGTGAAGGCGGTTTGATAGCACCCATCGTCGCAACAAAATCAAATGATGTTGCCTTTATTGTTTTACTTGCAGGTCCTGGAATTCCGGGTGATCAAATACTTATTCTGCAATCAGAATTAATTTCTAAAGCCGAAGGAACTAGTGAAGAAGAAATAAAAAAGAATTTGGACTTGTCGAAGAAGATGTACGAAATAATAAAAACAACACCTGATGACAGTACTGCAAAAGAAAAACTACTTTCCGCTTTTGAACTTTTTTACAATAACCTTACGGAAGAAGAAAAAACTGAATTGGGTGATGTTGAAATGTTAAAAACACAGCAGTTAAAAATTTTGTTGAGTCCATGGTTCAGATATTTTCTTTCATTTGATCCGGCACTTGCTCTGAAAAAAGTAACATGCCCGGTGCTTGCGCTAAATGGCGAGAATGATCTGCAGGTTCCTCCGAAAGAAAATTTAACAGCGATTGAAAAATTTCTGACGGAAGCTGGAAATAAAAACTTTGTGACTAAAGAATTAAAAGGGTTAAACCATTTGTTCCAGAGCTCAGAAACAGGTGCTGTTTCGGAATACTCAAAGATTGAGGAAACTTTTTCACCCGTTGCACTTGAAGAAATGTTAACCTGGATTAAGTCTGTTACCAATTAAAGGAAACAAATGAGCGTTACTGAATTTCATAAAACAATAAAGAAGCATTCAAATCCTGACCATGCAATAATTCTTCAGAGGTTCTTCAAAACAGGTCCTGGTGAATATGGTGAGGGAGATATTTTTGTCGGGATAAAAGTCCCTGTTCAAAGACAGATTGCAAAAATGTTTTATCATTTACCGCTTACGGATTTAAAACAATTATTAAGCTCAAAAATCCATGAAGAACGATTGACGACTCTTTTTATACTTATACATCAATACCAGAAAGGTGATGATGCTTTGAAGAAAAAGATTGTTGACCTCTATCTTGCAAACACAAAATACATTAACAACTGGGATCTTGTTGATCTTTCGGCTCCTAAAATACTTGGCGATTATTTATTGGAACGTGACAGGAAAATTCTTTTTGACTTTGTTTCATCAAAGGATTTATGGAAGAAGAGGATAAGTATTCTATCGACATACACTTTTATAAGGAATGGTGATTTTACGCTGACATTTATTTTTGCAGAAAAATTATTGAAGGATAAAGAAGACCTGATACAAAAAGGTGTCGGCTGGATGCTTCGTGAAATCGGCAATCGTGACATTGATGCTGAAGAGGATTTTCTAAAAGAACATTACAAAGTGATGCCCAGAACAATACTTCGGTATGCAATTGAAAAGTTCCCGGAGAAGAAAAGGAAAGCATATTTGCACGGACGAGTTTAGGAGATTTAACCACTTAGACACTAATATCACTTAGGAACACTTAGAAGAAAAGCATTCGTTCTCTTAATCTTATTCTTTATCTTTCTCTCATCATAATATCCAACTCATTATTTGAAATCAAAATTAATTAAATATTGGAAACCTCTATCAGCGGTAGTATTCTGGGGCGTTTCATTCATCGCTACAAAGGTTGCACTTGATGAACTTGTACCTCTTTCAATTATTTTTCTTCGACTGATATTAGGAACAATTTTCTTGTCAGTGATTGCGGTAAGAACTAAAAAAAGTTTTGCTGTTAATCTTAAAAGTCACGGCGGAATTTTGCTGCTTGCGCTTATAGCCGTTTTTCATTTGTGGATACAGGTAACCGGATTACAATACACAAGTGCAGCAAACACAGGATGGATTATTGGTATCACTCCGGTTTTTATGGCTCTACTTGGGCTGTTGTTCCTTAAAGAATATTTGACGCCTATAAAGATTTCAGGAATTATCATTTCGTTCTTCGGTCTTTTATTACTTATGAGTAAAGGCGATTTCACTTCAATCGGTTTTATTTCCAACAAAGGAGATTTTCTTGTTCTCGGCAGTGCGTTTACGTGGAGTGTTTATTCACTTGTAAATAAAAAGATCTCCGTTAACTATCCGCCGATGATGACGATTTTATTTTTGTTCCTGATAATGGCGATCATTATTTCGCCGTTTGCAATTAGTAAAAACTCTGTTGAATCTGTTACACAACTTTCTTCAACAGGATGGATTGCAATATTATTCCTGGGAATATTTTGTTCGGGGATTGCTTATGTATTCTGGGCGCAATCGCTAAAGGAAATGGAATCAGCTAAAGTCGGGGCGTTCCTTTATTTCGAACCATTTGTTACTGTAGTTGCTTCGTGGGTTTTGTTGAATGAAGAGATAACTTTGCTGATGATAGTTGCAGGTATAATAATTACTGCGGGAGTAATTCTGGTTAATAAAAAATAAACGCTGTACTCACAATTTTAGTACAGCGTTCATATAATCTTTTTTAATTCAACTAAGCAACCGGCGTTAGAAGTTCTTTTTCAATTACTTCTTTCATTGATTCTTTTGGAAGCGCACCAACCGCCATCTTCGGCTGACCTTTTACAGGAATGAATAACAATGAGGGAATACTTCTTATTCCAAACACTCCGCCGAGTTCCTGTTCTTCATCGGTATTAACTTTATAAAAATTTACTTTGCCTTTATACTCTTCAGAAAGTTCATCGATTACCGGTCCTACCATTTTGCAGGGACCGCACCATGGAGCCCAGAAATCAACTACCGCGGGAATTTCACCTTCGTAATTCCATTCAGTATTTTTTTCGTAGTTAAAAACTTTTTCCTGGAAAGTTTCTTTTGTTAAATGTTCAGCCATTTGTTTTTCCTCTTTGATATATAAATAATTAAACTGCTTCTAATACTCTTTCAAGCCTGCTGCGTACTTCTGTGGCAACTGTTTTCATTTCAGGATTATCGATTATGTTTGTCATAACCATAGGATCAAAAACCGATACCTGCGTTTCATTATCCTTTTCATAAACTATAACATTACACGGTAAAAGCAAACCAAGTTCTTCTTCCATCTGCAATGCTTTGTGTGCTATCGGTGGATTGCACGCACCGAGTATTGTATATTTTTTAAAATCCACATCAAGTTTTTTCTTTAGCGTTTCTTTAACATCGATTGTTGTAAGAACACCAAAACCTTCTTTCTTAAGTTCGTCGGTTACTTTTTCAATTGTTGATTCAAAACCGGTACTGACTTTTTTTGATAAACCATAATTCATTGTGAAATATTCTCCGTTGAATTTTCTTCAGTAATTTTTTTCTTTTTAGTTCCCCATTGAGTAAAAACACTTCCTACAACAGCGCCGTAGATTGTGCTAATGTAAGGATCGCTTGTAATTGCACAAGAGTTTGAGTTGCATCCAATGTATGTGTAGTATAAAAATCCACCTAACGCACCAAGTGCAACCGGTCCTAATTTTTTTGTCCAGTGGATTATCTTAGTCCCGCTGAATTCCATCCTAAAATTCCTCCGCGAAGATTCGCAATATTAAAACCGCTTTTCTGTAATATGATTGCCGCTGAAACACTTCTGCTTCCTGTCTGGCAGTAACAAACTATTTCTTTGTCTTTGTATTTTTTTAATTCTTCAACCCTGGTTTTCAATTCATGTAGCGGAATATGTATTGAGCCATTTATCTTTTGTGAATCGCGCTCTGCTTTGGTTCTTACATCGAGAAGAAGCGTGTTTTTGTTTTTCTTAATTACCTGGCTAAGATCAATAGCTGAATAGTGTTTAACTTTTTTGTTCCTTAGGAATTTTCTAAGAAAGATGAACAATGTAAGTCCGATCAGTAAATAAAGTAAAATATCCTGTGTGTTCATTAAAAGTTATTATTCCTTTTCTGATAAACAATTTTGTTGACATTCTGTACGATTCAGATTATTGGAAATGGTTTCAGCAAGTCAGTTGATTTAGGAACATAGATTAACGATTTTAGATTTTAGAAGTCAGTAAAATGAGATAGGAAGAGATTATGAATAAATTTGAGCTTGAAGAGCGGCTTATCAATTTTTCTGTTTTGATTATCGGGATAGTAAACGAACTTCCAAATACTAAAGCAGGAAATCATTTAGCCGGACAATTGATTCGTTCGGGAACTTCTTCCGCTCTTAATTACGGTGAAGCACAAAGTGGAGAATCAAGAAAAGATTTCGTTCATAAATTGAAAATTATTCTGAAGGAACTTCGAGAGACTTTAATCTGTTTGAAGATTCTTGATAAAGCTTCTTTACATAATTCTGATTCAAAATTCAAAGCAGCGTTAAAAGAATGTAATGAACTTATTTCTATTTTTGTAAAGAGTGTTGAAACCGCTCAAAAGAATCTTAACAAATAAATCTAAAATCATAATTCGTTAATCAGTGTTCTTAAATCAGAATGAAGTAACTAATAAATGAAAACAACATTCAAACAATTAACTCCCAACACCTGGAATGACTTTGAAACTCTCTTCGGCGAAAACGGCGCCTGCGCCGGATGCTGGTGCATGTACTGGATGATGAGAAGAAAAGAGTACGATGAAAAACGTAAAGACGGCAGGACAAAATCAGAGATGAAGAAAATTGTCAAAACCGGAATCATTCCGGGTTTAATTGCTTATGACGGAAATACTCCGGCTGGATGGATAGCAATTCAACCAAGAGAAAAATATCCTGTTCTTGCAAACTCAAAAATACTTTCTCCTGTTGATGATGAACCGGTCTGGTCAATTACATGTTTTTTCGTACATAAAAATTTTAGAAGAAAAGAATTGTCGGTTAAATTAATTAATGAAGCAGTGAAATTTGCTAAGAAGAATAAAGCAAAAATTGTTGAAGGATATCCTGTTGAAACAAAAAATGACAAGGCGACACCTGCATTTATCTGGACCGGAACAGCTTCTGCATTTATTAAAACAGGATTTAATGAAGTTGAAAGAAGATCAGCGACAAGACCAATAATGCGAAAGTATCTTTAATAATCATTAGACTATTCTCACTTATGCTATAACTACTTTTTCAATAATGAAAAAGAGAATTCCCGCTTTACAACAATAAGTCAATAAACCCATTTTAAGTTCTGAAATGAAGCTGGTAAAAGTGTTGAAAAAAACGCACTTCTTGGCACAGATTGTGAAAATATCGCCTGAAATCAAATATTATTTTGTAATTAAGTACTGTTGCCAAATACAAAATAATTTTGTGAATACTAACTTATAAAACGCGGAACATATCGTGCGCTCAAAAACATTTCATGGCGGAATTCACCCACCGGAAGAAAAATCATCAACTGAAAACCTGGCATTTGAATTAATGCCGTTACCCAAACAAGTCATTCTTCCATTATCACAGCATGTCGGTAAACAGTCATCACCTTTAGTAAAGAAAGGTGCGGTTGTTACATCAGGAATGCTTGTTGCCCAAGCTGATGGATTTATCTCTGCACCGGTTTACAGTCCAGTTAGCGGAACGGTTGCAAGTCTTGGTAAAGAACCGAACAGCAGCGGATTTCCGAAAGATGCAATTGTAATTACTGTTAATGGTCAGACTGAAAATACTTTTTTTGAACCGATGGACTTTGAAACAATTTCATCTGAAGAAATTCGTGAACGTGTTAAAGATGCCGGAATTGTTGGACAGGGCGGCGCTGCATTTCCGACATTTGTAAAACTATCACCACCTTCAGATAAAAAAATTGATTATGTAATTCTCAATGGCTGCGAGTGTGAGCCGTATCTTACGAGAGATTTCAGGTTTATGATGGAACGCCCCGAAGCAGTTATCGGCGGATTAAAATTAATTATGCGCGCAATCGGTGTTTCCAAAGGTGTAATCGGAATTGAAAATAATAAACCCGGAGCGATAGAGCTTTTAAGCAAGCACACTGTAAATCAAAATAATCTTGAGGTAGTTTCATTAAAAACCAAATATCCTCAGGGCGCTGAGAAGATGCTCATCAAAGCAGTAACAGGAAAAGAAGTTCCCCCGGGAAAACTTCCTATGGATGTAGGTGCGGTTATTCAAAATATAGGAACAGCCGTTGCAATTTATGACGCTGTTGTAAAAGGCGAACCTTCCATCACCGCGGCTTTAACTGTTACAGGTAAGGGAATTAAGAATCCAAAAAATTTAATAGTTCCTGTTGGAACAACAATCACAGATGTTCTGGAATATTGCGGCGGCGTAACAGAAGACGCTGTTAAAGTAATTGTCGGCGGACCGATGATGGGCGTTGCACAGTATGATCTTTCAGCACCGGTTATGAAAGCAACTTCGGGCATTGTCGTTCTTACAAAAGATGAAGTTGAACAACAACCTGATACAGCTTGTTTGAAATGCGGACAGTGCGTCGATGTATGTCCTTTAAATCTTATGCCTACAAGATTAGTCCGTTACAGCCAGCTTGACAGGTTTGAAGACGCAGAACAATTAGGCATAACAGTTTGTATGGAATGCGGAACATGTGCATACACTTGCCCGGCAAACATTCCTCTTGTTCAATGGTTAAGATTAGGAAAACAGGAAGTTTTAAAAATGCAGCGTGAAAGAGCTGCCTCAACTAAGTGACTCTAAGTGTCCTTAGTGTCTTGGTGGTAAAATATTTTTAAACCACTAAGACACTCAGTTCACTAAGTAACACTAAGAATATATTTATGGAAACAGCTACAATTACAGAAACAAAAAAATCAGTTCAGTTTGATCTCACAACGTCACCGCATTTACACTCTAAGTGGACGACACAAAAAGTTATGTGGTATGTTGTCGCAGCGTTAGTTCCTTCGGTTGCTGCTGCACTTATTTTTTTCGGATGGCAGCAGATTTTTATTATGATCACAGCAGTAGTGTTCTCTGTTGGAACTGAATCAGCTATTCAATCAATAAGAAAAAAACAAATAACATGGTTTGATGGAAGTGCAGCCCTAACAGGTTTATTGCTTTCACTTACGCTTCCTCCGAATTTTTCTATCTCCGCAACTGCAATCGGTTCTGTTGTAGCGATAGGACTTGGCAAACAAATTTTCGGCGGACTTGGTTACAACATTTTTAATCCCGCATTAGTAGGAAGAGCTTTTCTGCAAGCTGCTTTTCCAGTACAGATAACAACATGGACAAAACCAAATTTTGCTGTTGATGCGGTAACAAGCGCCACACCATTAGCGGCATTCAAATTCGATAAAATATTTACAGAAACAATTCCAATGGCGGTCGGTAATATCGGTGGTTCACTTGGAGAAACTTCCGCTATTGCTGTACTTGCCGGCGGTATCTTTTTAATAGCAGTTGGTATAGTTAACTGGCGTATTCCAGTTTCAATGATAATCGGAATGATCGTCTTTGGAGGAATATTCTGGCTTATTGATCCGCATAACCCTTCACCTGTTTTTCACATTTTTGCGGGAAGCTTTTTATTCGGCGCAATGTTCATGGCAACTGACTGGGTTACTTCTCCAATTACAGGAAAAGGAATGTGGATTTTCGGTTTGGGAATTTCTCTTGTTCTTGTTGTTATAAGAATTTACGGCGGACTTCCCGAAGGTGTTATGTATTCAATTTTATTTATGAACGGTTTCGTTCCTTTGATAAACAGATATACAAGACCTGTAATATTCGGCGTTGAGAAGGGAGCGAAGAAATGAAAGAAGTAATTCGCATCGTTGCTACGCTTACAGTTATCGGAGTTATTGCGGGCGGTTCATTGTCGCTTGTAAACAACTGGGCAGCGCCTAAAATCGCTGTCAATCAAAAAGCTGAAACCGAACGCGCAATATTCCTTGTTCATCCCGATGGAAAAAAATATGAAGCTGTTCAAACAAAAGAATTAGAAGCATACAAAGTTTTTGATGAACAAAATAATTTCTCAGGGTATTCACTTGTTTATTCAGGAAATGGTTTCCAGGGAAAAATAAAACTGATGATAGGGCTTTCATCAACACTTGATAAGGTAACATCTATCGAAGTTCTTGAACAATCTGAAACACCGGGACTCGGCACAAAAATCCTTGAACCCCCTTACAAAGATCAATATAACGGACTAACTCCTGTTCCGGTAATAAAGCTTGTTAAAGGTGTTGAACCTTCTGCTCCAAATGAAGTACAGTCCATAACGGGTGCAACAATTTCATCAAGAGCGGTTGTTACAATTGTTAATGAAGGAATCTCAAAGTTGAAATCATTTGAAACGAAAGGAGCTGCAAAATGAAAAAACAGGTAACGCTCCTTAAAGAATTTACAAAAGGGTTGTGGGATATAAATCCAACATTCAAACAGATACTTGGTATGTGTCCTACACTTGCCGTCACTGTATCCGCAATTAATGGAATTGCGATGGCGCTCGCTACTACTTTTGTGCTGGTGTTTTCCAGTCTTCTTATTTCGCTTGTAAGAAAATTAATTCCCAACCAGGTGCGCATAGCGGCGTACATCGTAATCATTGCAACATTCGTAACTATTGTTGACCTTGTAATGAAAGCGCAGTTCCAGGAATTAAGTAAAGCACTTGGTCCGTTCATTCCGTTGATCGTTGTTAACTGTATAATTCTCGGAAGAGCAGAAGCTTTTGCTTCAAAAAATAGTCCTTTAAGATCAGTGCTTGACGCACTTGGCAACGGCGCAGGTTTTTTGATTTCACTTTTTGTTCTTGGAGGAATTAGAGAGATCATCGGTTCAAGAACATTACTTGGCTACCAGGTTTTACCAAACGCATTTGAACCATGGTTAATAATGATTTTACCTGCTGGTGCTTTTCTTACACTCGGACTGATGATGGGCTTTGCAAATGTTTATATAGAGAGAAAGAAAAATCTTGAACGTGAATCTCTTCTTGCTCAATACAAACGTTCTGGCAAAGAAGATATTACTGATGAAGTATTGAAGGAAGCAGGTATTTAATTATGGAATTATTAATCATTTTTATTTCAGCGGCGTTAGTAAACAATTTTGTACTTGCATACTTTCTCGGTATCTGCCCGTTCATCGGAGTTTCAAATAAAAGTTCTTCTGCTATATCGATGGGACTGGCAACTACATTTGTAATGGTACTGACAGCAATAGTAAGCTGGCTATTGTACAACCTTGTACTTGTTCCTTATAAACTTGAGTTTCTGCAAATACCATCATTCATACTTGTTATTGCTGCGCTGGTTCAGTTTGTAGAGATGGTAATTAAGAAAGTATCACAGCCTTTGTACAGGGCACTCGGAATTTTTCTTCCGCTTATAACAACTAACTGTGCAATACTCGGACTCGCATTGCTCGCATCAATGAAAGAATATGATTTCCTTCAGAGTGTTGTGTTTGGTGTTGGTGCAGGCGCAGGGTTTACTTTAGCTCTTGTTATCATGGCTGGCATAAGAGAAGAACTCGATCTTGCAGATGTACCAAAAGCATTTCAGGGTGCGCCGATTACTTTAATTGTTGCAGGCATACTTGCATTAGCTTTTATGGGCTTTGCAGGAATGATTTGATTTTAGTTAGTAGTAAGTAGTTTGTTGTTAATTGAAAATATGAATTGTCAGTCTGAGCCTGTCGAAGACTGACGGTCACATTTCGACAAGCTCAATGTGACAAAAAGATTTTAATAATTTGGTCTGACGTTTAACGTCTGACTCTTGCCTGCGGTAAGCAGGTTTGACATTTAAGGAGAATAAAATGATTTCAAGAAGAAACTTTTTCAAGATAGCTGGCTTATCAACCGTAGCTTTTGGCGCAGGTATTACTGCCGGTAAGCTGAGTAATAATACTAAGTCAACTTATTATTCAATTCACGGATTTATTCCTGCTGATGAACAGATATTGTCAAAAATCATTTCATCATTCAGAAATAAAATTAAGAGTAACTCAGAGCCGGTTTTGATGGCTGATTCAAAATTTAATGCGATAATAAATAAGATTGACTTATCATCAAGAAAAGAAATTTTTTCTGACAAAGGAATTGTTACTTACAGAATTAAAAGATTAGAAGATGAAATTGATTCCGACCTTATATTCAGCGACTCAAACAACTCCGTCTTTTCAATTGATGATTTGAACTTCACGTTGTTTAACCTGAGAAATGAAATTAAAAACCTGAAAGCAGAATATTTATTTACTGCTGAGTATAAAGAATCAGATTTCTTTTCATCCTTGATGAACTCAGGCAAAAAAGAATTGCTGATAGAAAATGAAAAAGGGTTGCTTGATAGAATTTCATTAGAAAAGAATTACAAAAATATTTCGGTTGATGGTTTAATTGGAAAAACCGGGTTAACCCTTCGTGATGGTATTGTTCGTGTTCATTCATCATCATGCAAAAACGGAATATGTAAACACTCAATTGCTGCGGCAGAAGGTGATGTTATAGCATGCGCGCCGAATAAATTATTAGTAAGAGTTGTAACTGCATAGAACGAATTGAAAAGAATAATTTTATATAGTTCTCTATTTATTGTGCTTTTTGCAATCGGATTTTTCTTTGCAAAAAACAATAATGAAAACCTGTTGACTAAACGGACTCAGCTTTTAATGGGCACGTTGGTTGAAATTCAGGTTAAAGGATTGAATGAAACAGAAGCTGATAAGATTATTACAAAAGCATTTGATGAGATAAAAAGAATCGATGACCTGTTTTCATCACACTCTGATGTTGGGGCAATAACAAAAATTAATAATTCAGGCGAAACACTTTTTGCGCCGCATCCGGAAATATTTGAAGTAATGTTGTACTGTGATTCGCTGAATAAAATCTCAAAAGGTGCCTTTGATGTTAGTCTCGGTACTCTTATAAATGAATGGGATTTCGGAAGTTCTGATCATGTGTTACCATCAGAAAAAAATATATCGGCTGCAAAAAGTATATCGGGATGGAAAAATATTCAGATAAATTCTAATGCTTCATTCACAAAAACAAAAGGCGTTCAATTAAACTTTGGTGCAATTGCAAAAGGGTATGCTGTGGATAAAGCAATCGAACTATTAAAACGTAACGGAATAAGCACCGCTCTTGTAAATGCCGGCGGTGAGATACGTGAGTTAGGCAGTGATTGGGTTGTAGGCATTCAGCATCCGCGAAGTTCAACAAACTTACTTGGTACATTAAAGTTGAACGGAATGGCTGTGGCAACATCCGGGGACTATGAACAGTATTTTGAAATTAATGGTAAACGGTATCATCATATTCTTGATCCAACAAACGGCTATCCGTCAGAGAAATGCAGAAGCGTAACTGTGATAGCTCAAACAGATATGGAAGCAGACGCGCTCGCAACAGCAGTGTTTGTTCTTGGTAAAGATGAGGGGTTGAATTTAATAGAGAGATTAGAAAACACAGAAGTAATGATAGTTGATAGCATAGGAAAGATTTTTTATTCAACCGGTTTTGAAAAGTATTTAGTGAATTAATATTGTTGTCATCCTGAGCTTGTCGAAGGATGACAAAGTATAGTGTTCAATCTTAGGATAAGAAGAAGTAAAAGGAAAATAAAATGGATTTCACATTAATCATCGCAATATCAACAATGGGCGGACTCGGATTTATTTTCGCAGGCGCTCTCGCTCTTGCAGATAAAAAACTACGTGTTGAAGAAAATCCTAAAATCGCGGAAGTAAACGAAGTGCTGCCGAACGCAAACTGCGGCGCTTGCGGAAATGCAGGCTGTTATGATTTTGCAGTTAAAGTTGTTGAAGGTAAAGCTGCAGCAAATGGTTGTCCGGTTGGAGGCACTGATGTTGTAGAAGAAATATCAAGAATACTTGGTGTTGAATCCGGCGATACTGTAAAACTTGTTGCAAGAGTATTATGCCGCGGAGGTAACAATGAAGCAGCCGTAAAAGAAGGTGCATCATACAATGGTCCGCAGGGATGCACAGTCCAGGCACTTGTTTCCGGCGGTGATAAACTTTGTTTGTATGGATGTCTTGGCGGCGGTGAGTGTGTTGATGCATGTCAGTTCGGTGCAATGTACATGGATGAAAACGGCTTGCCGGTTGTTGTAGATGAATTGTGTACAGGATGCGGACTTTGTGCAAAAGCATGTCCGCGCGGAATTATTGAAATACATCCATCTGACAGACAGTTATTTGTATTCTGTAAAAATGAAGATGACCCGAAAACAGCAAAAAAGGTTTGTGTTGTTTCTTGTATAGGATGTGGTATCTGCGCACGTAAATCTGACGGCGGTGTTGTTATGGAGAATAACCTGGCAATAATTGATTACACAAAACTTGACTTAAGTAAAGTCCCGATTGAGAAATGCAGTACAAAAGCAATTGATCTTCTTCATCCTGTAAAAGAACATCATGAACAAAATGTATCTGTAAACTAAGAATCACTTATGTATACGGAAGAATTATTCGAAGAAGGAACAGTTATAGAATCCGGCAATGGTTTCGCGGTAATTAATATTCTTGACAAGGAAAAATGCGAAGAATGTTCTGCAAAAGTTTATTGTAAACCATCTTCATCAGAAGGGCGGCAGCTAAAGGTTAAAGATCCGCTTGGAGCTAAACCCGGAGATAATGTAAAAGTATCAATTGAAGGAAGAAAAATTCTCTCAGCAAGTTTTATCATATATGGATTTCCCCTGATCCTTATTCTTGCCGGGATTTATTTTGGCTTTATGCTTTTTGAATCCAACCGCGAACTCTTTTCTACTACGTTGAGCATTCTTTTGATAGGATTCTATGCGGGAATTATTTT
This sequence comes from Ignavibacteriales bacterium, assembly GCA_016700155.1. Lineage (NCBI taxonomy): Bacteria > Pseudomonadati > Ignavibacteriota > Ignavibacteria > Ignavibacteriales > Ignavibacteriales bacterium. The sequence goes on along the minus strand of CP065001.1, from coordinate 4,380,565 downwards.
CGTAATTCAGAAATACAAAACAGTTTCACTAAACACTTATCCTGAAATTATTTTTATTAAAAGAGGAGAACACTATGAAAATAACATCAGCAATGATCGATAGATTCATTTCTAAAAAAAACATAGCAGTTGCCGGAGTTTCCAAATCAGGTAAAGGATTTGGAATTACTCTATATAACCAGCTTTATGAAAAGGGTTATAATGTTTACGCGATCAATCCATCCGGCGGATCAGTAAGCGGAATAAAATTATATAAAAATATTGCGGAAGTTGATCATCCCGTTGACGCCGTTGTAGCAGTCGTTCAGCCGATGGTTACAGAACTGCTTGTAGGAGAAGCATTCGACGCCGGGATAAAACATTTCTGGATGCAGACAGGTTCAGAATCGGATGAAGCTATTAGCTTCTGTGAAGAAAAAGGAATGAACGTGATTCACGGATATTGTCTTTTAATGTTCCTTGAACCAATGGGGTTCTTCCACAAGTTTCATAAAACTATTATGAAGTGGGGACATAAACTTCCGGCATAAACTATTTTTTGTCTGAAGGATTCTTTAAACCGGAATTAAGTTTCTCTATCATTTTCTTAATACGTGCGATTCTTGTTTCTTCTTTCTTCGCTTCGATTATCCACAACACGTATTCTTTTTTATGTGAGTATGCTAACGAGTTAAAATATTCCAAAGCCTTTTTATTTTTCTGAAGTTCACTTTGAAGGTCGGGCGGAGTTTTAACAATCTTTTTTTCTGTGTCGATATATTTTTTTTCTTCCGGTGAAATTATTTTTTCTCTGTACTGCGGCACTTCTTTTTCGTTTCTTAAACCGAAAGCACTCCACACGTCATCAATTGAAATAAGAGTGATGAACCTTAATCCCGTTTTTTCAATCGCTTCCCAGCCGGTATCTCTGTCGATATCCGTCTTTATACCGGAAGACTTTTTAGGAAAACAAAACCAGATCATCCCGTTATCATTCAATAGTGATTTTATTCTCTGTAATTCTTTATTCAGTTCTGATCTGCTTTTTACAAAAGCATGAATTGAAGAAAATTTTCCTGCTGCTTTATTAGTTAAATACGTTCCTTCTGGCAGAGGTTGAAGTTTTTCAGAATAATCTTCAGGTGAATTAAGTACCAGAATTTTTTCGCCCGGTTTTATTTTTAGTTTTTTAGAAAGCGGTGCAGAAGACATACCATTCCTTAAATTTTAAATACAAATTACTTCATCAGCAGGTTGAAAGCCAATATCAGAAGTAGTACAGGTATTTTATTTTCAGAACAGCGGCGCGGCTGGAAAGATGCATCCTGCCAGGTAATAAATTGTTAGCCGTATCGTATTCATCGCTTCTGTCGTGCGCTTCGTTAATTGCAAAATAGATCCAGCTTTTAGGCAGAAAATTATATGAGAATAAAAATCCGGCGATTATTCTTTCCATTCTGTCAGTTGAGCGGATAAATACATTATCAACATAAACCCTGATATTTAAATCATTAATTGGAGTCAGTGAAAAATAAGGACGTGCATTAAATGCTATGTCCTCAATCTTCCCGTCAGGATCAAATTCAGTATACATATTGTAAGAAGTTCCCACATTAAAAACAGAAAACGCCTGCCAGCTAATGTATGCGCCAAGCCATGAATAGTATGCAAGATAGTCGCGGTCAAAATTATATGTTCTTGTATAACCGCCGTAAAGGTTGCCGCTCCATTTGGGTGAAATGTTATACCAGGAACTTAAACTTGCTTCATAGGAAGTAAACTCTTTGTCAGAATCCTTGCTTCGTCCGAGTGAAAGATTTAATTCAAATCCCCAGTTATCCCTGAACTGCATGTTGTAACCGAACGCTGCGTCGCGATCCATATATGCATCAACTTTTTCATGGTATAAAGAAAATCCGCCGTATAAAAGTATCTGGCTTATATATCCTTCATCATAGCGCCATATTGGTCCTGATAGAACAGTGACCTGGGTTGTTCCGATCCATGGTACATAGCCAACCTGATTTATATCAAACTTATCACCTATGTATCTTATCCGACCAAGATTCAGCCACGTTTGTGAAAATGATGTTAGTCCGGCGGACGCTGCAAAATCACCATCACTGTTTTTTATTGATCTTGCGACCTGGTATGATAACTGCCATTCGGAAGTACGAAAAGCACCGTCAATATCTACAACTCCGTATGTGTTATCTTTCGTTTGCTTACCAACGAAGAGAATACCTACTGAAGAATTGTCAAGTATCTGTTTCTTGATTCTTCCTGAACCAAACCATGCTTGCGGCTCAGTTAAATTCTGATCATCATCTTTATAATCCTGTTCACCCGTTAATGCAAAAAATCCGCCATACTCCCAATCATTAATTCTTCCGAATGCTTTTGTACCCACAAGCAGCGGAACTTCAGAACCATCAGGTAAAAGTTTTCCAATTCTTCTTGAATAAAATAATTCAAGTGGTCTGTAAAAGCCGGTATTCCTCTGTCTGCCGGATGCAGTGAACACTTCATTACCTTCGGTAAAGAAAGGTCTTCTTTCATCAAAGAAGGATTCATAACGTGAAATGTTAAAATCATAAGGATCAGCTTCTATCTGTGCAAAGTCGGGATTAGCAGTCAATAAAAATTTTAAACTGCTTGATGGATTATATAAAACATCAAGCCCTGCATCGCCATCAATATCATATTTCCCGTCATTGAGATATACTGCTTTACTCAATGCGACAGGATAAAACTCAAGATTCAGTCCTTTAACTGAAGGGGTAAATTCTTCAAACACAAGTTTTCCGAACTTTGAAATTCTCTGTCCTTCATTCTGTTCATATTCACACCAGTAAAGATCTTCGGAGTTTGCAGGAATCCATCTGTCAAAATCGAGTCCCCAGTATTCTAAATTTTCCTGGTACTGAATCGACTTATAAGGAATTTCCATTTCAACAACAAAGCCCCAGTCATACACTTTTGAATCGGCGAACCATATACCATCCCAGCTATAATCACGGTTACGTGCATCATCAAGCATTCGTGAATCAGCTCTGACTCCGGATGCGTTCACCGCAAATTTGTAAGCTGTTTTTTTATCGTTAAACGTATCGATCATGAATGAAACAATATCCCCTGCAAAATCATCAAGCAGTCCGGTATTGTTCTGAATATTATCTCTTTCATCATAACATATCATTATACAATAGATTGATTCGTTTGTGGTGAGAACTTTTGCTACGGTTCTTCTTGTCGGCTGCGCTTTAAAATACGGCTGAAGCTGAAAAAATTTTTCTACTGAATCCGCCATTGCCCATGCGGCATCAACATTGCCATCGACAATAATCGGGTTAGTTGTTTTTTTTAGTCTAAGAACTTTATCTTCATTAGGTGCCGCCGCGAGTATGTATGATAGTGCTAATGTGAATAGTAAAACTTTTTTCATTAGAATTCCCTTGATGTAAAAAGATATCTCCGATTTTACCGTGATATGTGTAATGAAATTTTTTTACAATCTGAAGATCAAATCGATTAAGCTTTTTTACTATTTATTTTTTATGAACGGTATAAGCAGGTTATAAGTGGAAGTATCTATTTTCTTATTCGGCTAACAAGTAGTCAAAAAAATGCCGGCTATTAATAAATAAGCCGGCAATCTATTTTTATTCGGTAGCCTGTTTCTTATTTCAATTTCTTTTTGAATACCTTTTCAAATTTTTCAACCTTAGGCGCTATTACAAATGAACAGTATCCTTGCGTAGGATTATTTTCAAAATAGTCCTGGTGATATTTCTCCGCTTTATAATAATTAGTCAAAGGTGATATTTCTGTAACTACAGGATTATCCCAGGCTCCTGATTGATTTAACTGATTCTTGTAATACTCCGCCAGCTTTTTCTGGTTTTCGTTGTGATAGAAAACCACAGACCTGTACTGAGTACCAACATCAGCTCCCTGCCGATTTAATGTTGTCGGATCATGTGTCTGCCAGAAGACTTCAAGAAGTTCATCGTAACTGATTTCCTTCGGATCAAAAATTATTTTACAAACTTCAGCATGACCTGTTTCACCTGAACAAACTTCTTCATAAGTGGGGTTTGCCTTTTTTCCGCCGGCATACCCGGATTCAACAAGTTTAACTCCCTTAAGTCTTTCAAAGATTGCTTCCGTGCACCAGAAGCATCCTGACCCAAATGTAGCAGTCTCCAGATTCATATTCTGAATGTTTTCCATATTTGCCTTTGCCGTCTTGTTGGTAATATTATTGTTTCCATCTTCGCATCCTGCAAAACCTATTACAGGCATTACAGAAAAAAAGATGAGCATCATTCTAAATCCTATCCTTAACATACATTCTCCTATTTATTACTTATAATCTCTATTTCTATTGAGGTACTTTTAATACCATCATTATAATCGCTATCAAAGGTGTTAGAGTCGCTATCAATCCCCAGATCATCCATTCTGCAGAAAGAGCAGAGTATTCATTCTGATTAAAGTTTTCTGATTCGGCAAGTTTCAGCATTTTCTTTTGCACAGGAACTACTTTTGCCATAAACGCAGCACCGGAAATCACTATCATTATAATGGGCCATAATATCCATCCTGTTGTGATAGGAATATGTCCCATTCCCTGCGCACCAAAACCAAATATTATAAGACCGGTAACACCCGGCATTGTAAGTATGCGATCGTTTCTTATAATACTTTTCAGAGTAAAAGCGATGATCTGCTTATTACCTGTCTTGTCTGCGTAAATCTTCCAAAGTATTGAAACAATGATGTTACCCATAAAAAGAATTACAAATAACACATGAAGAAGTTTCATAATAAAATAACCCAAGTTCACCTCCTGAAATAAATGAGAATTGTAAAGAAGCGGTAATAATATAATAATTAAGGATTATGTGATGACAGGAAAAATTGCGGTACTTTAAATTAAAACAAGGGTTGTTCAGATTAATCGGGTCAAGTATTTAGCGACTCCGAACAACCCGTTGTGGAGATGAGGTCTATTCCTGGATTTTTATTTTATCTTCTATTTCTTTACCGTAATGTTTCTTATAAAGCTCTTTGTATTTTTTGTGGAGTGACTCGGGAACTTTTTTATCATTCACTGTCATTTCGTCGGCAGAAAATTCCATATCAAAATCCTCATCCTCGGAACTGATCAGATTATCCTTTACCATTTCAGAACGCATTTCCTTCATGAATGATTTTAGTTTACCCATTTCAACTTCCAGCTCTTTCATACTTTCATCAAGTTCATCCATATCAATATGTATCTCAGGAATGGGGATATTAAACTCCATATCCTCCCAGTCGTGATCCTGCAGCGCTGCTTTCAGTTGTTCCATTGCTTTCTGGAATTCCTCATTATCAAATTCAAACTTGAAATCATGTTTTTGTAACTGCAGATCCGCAAGATGTTCCTGCAGTTCTTTCATTGCCTGTTCGTGTTTCTCCTTATCGAAATGGAACTCAAAATTTTTATCCTTTAACTGGGCAAGCTCCTCCTTCAATTTCATCATTTGCTCTTTAAATTTCTGTTTATCGAAATGAAATTTTGTTGAAGCAAGACCTTCGTGAAGCATCTTCTCTCTGAAAGCATCCATCTCCTGGTTGAACTTTTTCATATCCAATGAAAAGTGAAGCATATCATCGTCAGATTCTTTAATTCCTTTGCGAAGGTGATTTAACTTATGATATACTAATTCAGAGCATTCTGCAAAATCCTCGCCCTCCAGTTTTTTTCCGTCGCGGTAAATTGCAGTAAGTCTATCACCATTGAAATGAGCGGTAAAGTGAGATTCTCTTCCGTCCGTATCTTCAGAAAAAGAAAATGTTTCTTTCCCTTCCTCATCAGTAATGTATGATGTAGTGTCTGGTGATGTTGAACAAGCCATAGCTGTAAATACAATCATTAAAGTGATCAGGATGACGGGAAGATTATTACCTGCACCCCAAAATCGAAATTGCCGTTCACTCTTCATATATGTTCTCCTTATTAAACCAATGTTGTGTTAGCAGAAAACCTGAACCAAAGCCGGAATGATAATCGGTTTCTGAGTATTAAGACGAAGCAAAGTTAATTTGGTTTAGTGGTCCCGCGCTTTTTTATCAGGAGTGATTGATTTAATTGATAAGCGGTACAATAGGTTGATGGGAACTACCTTGAATAGCAACATTTATAAATATCAGGTTTTTTCATAAAAAGTTTGCTTAATTTTGTGTAAGAAAAAATTAGATATATGGGGTACTGTATGCAGCTTTCATCATTTTTAGAAAAAAACAGATCTGAAATAATAAACGAATCCTTCGGAAACCTTCAACGAGCACATCTAAAATCCTACTCACAGTCAGGTGAAGAGCAGAATAGAAAACGCCTTGAAAAACTTTTTGAACTTACATGCAGATGTGTATTAACTGAAAACTTATTTGAGATAACCGAATATTCAGAAAAAATTGCGCGGGAAAGATTTGAGGCAGGATTTGATCTTCACGAAGTGCACAAAGCTTTTAATTCACTTGAAGAGACGATCTGGAAAAAAATAATCAGTGACGTTGATCCTTCTGAATTAGGCAAAGCACTCGGACTAATCAGTACAGTCCTCGGTGCAGGCAAAGAATCTCTTGCCTTAACTTATGTTTCACTGGCAGGAAAAAGAAAAACAACCACGCTGGATCTTTCATCTTTGTTTGAACGGAATTAAAAGCGCTCAAATAAATATTATTGAATTACTTATTAAACGATCTTTTCTACTTCCGGCTACCATCAGAATTTTTTTGATTTTTCTGATACTCACCGTTACTTCTGTAAGTACTTTTTCCCAACAAAATTATTTTTATAAAGGGAAAAATTTCGGAAGCGAATCTATGTACAACCCCATCTATGTTCTGCTTAACGGGAGTTATGATATTATACAACTTCAAGGGCATAACAGACAAATATTTAAGTTCGATTACAACGCAGGATTAAAAAATGTTTTCCGGAATATGGCTAACCCGTTCGGTGTAATTAAAAGAACGGGTACAAACGATTTCATCAGAACTGAATTACTCCCAATTGAATTGACAAAGAAAGGCGCGCAATGGTGGCCCAACTATCAGCTCCATTTAGTGGGCGGTGGAATGACTTACACTGCAACAAGAGAGTGGTATAAACGACATAATTTCCCTAAACCGGTTTTGTTTTCGATTATAACTTTAAGCGCATATCACATTTTAAATGAAGTGATTGAAAACGGATCTTACTCAGGTGATAATGCAGATATAATTGCTGACATTTATTTTTTTGATATTGGCGGAATTATACTCTTCAGCTTTGATAATGTTAACAGATTTTTTAGTGAAGATTTAAATCTAAGCGATTGGTCGCTTCAACCCTCTCTGGTTTTGAATGATAACTCACTTCACAATAACGGTCAGTATTTTTCAATCAAGTGGAAACTTCCTTTTCTCGACGATTGGTCTTTCTTTTATTATTTCGGAATGAATGGGTTGACAGGACTTTCCTATAAGTTCGATGATAGTTCATCTGTTTCAATAGGCGCGGGACTTCGGGCAAAAGAATTAGTTGATGTAAATGAATCAACGCATAAAAAAAGTATTTCAATGACATGGAATGCAGGAATCTTCTATGATGTCGATAACTCACTTTTAACATCACTACATATAAGCGGGCTAACTGATTATACAGTTAATCTGAATATTTATCCGGGGTTATTAAAGATCGGAAATTTCTCTCCCGGACTCTGGCTTGTAAGCCAAAAGAACGGGAGAATTTTATTTGGTATAACAACAATATGGGCGCCGGGCATTGGAATTGAATGGTGAGTTATTCACCTTTACTTATTCCCGATGAACCGCTGAATCTTGTTTCGCCAAGATCAACATTCCCATAATAAACTATTTTTGAACTTCCGCTTTGCTGCGTATTTAGTTTTCCGTTTAAGTTTAATTCGGCAGATGATGAACCGGACATCTGAACATCAGCATTATTCACAGAAAAATTTTTCATCTTCGTACTGCTGCTTCCTGATGACTGCAAATCAAGATCATTACCTTTGCCGTTAAGATTTACTTTACTGCTTCCCGAAAGTTTTATTTCAATATCACCACTTGTTAAACTTCCTTCGATGTATGAACTGCCGGAAAGATTCGCTTCAAATTCTTTACCGGGGACATTCATGCTTAGTTTACACTTTGAAGCACCGCTGCAATTAAGTCCCGTTAACTCAGGCATTGTTATCTTAACTTTAATTTCGCCGTACGCATCGTAATTATTTTTGTCGATGTAGATCTTTACCATACTGCCTTTTTGATCGACTTTCAGATATTTGAAATCTCTTTCGTCAGCTTTTATTTCGATAGAATATTTATCAGACTGAGTAACCTGACAATTGATAGCATGACTTATAGATACATTTTGGAAATCTTTATTGTCATAAGTCCTGACAACATCCTGCCCCATCATCTTAGTAGTTGAAACAATGGCAGCAAGCAAAACAAGAATTGCAAAAAGTAATTTTCGTTTGAACATATTATCCTCCATGATTTTTTAGGTTAGACCACATCAATAGTGAAAAGGTTACTGCTTAACCGGAATAATTTTGAGTTTCATTTGCCTGAACAAATTTCAGCAAGTGTTATATTTGTAAGTATATTTTTAACAGATAGGGGTGAATATGGATTTCAAAGATGTTGTAATTAACAGAAGAAGCATAAGAAAATATAAAAATCAAAGTATCTCCGATGAAACTCTTGATTCAATTTTGAAAACCGCAATGTACGCGCCTTCAGCAATGAACCTGCAGGCATGGCACTTTATTGTCATTGATTCAAAAGAAATTCTTGTGCAGACAATAAAATCAATTGCGCACGCTGAATTGTTGAGACAGTCTGACAAAGCTATAATTGTTTGCGGTGATGCTTCTGTAGAAAAAAATGAAAGCTGGATGATTCAGAATTGTTCTGCATCTATACAAAATATTTTACTTGCTGCACACGATGCCGGATTAGGTGCATGCTGGATAGCAATTCACGGTATGAACGAAGTTGTAAAAAATGTTAAAGAGCAATTCACTCTTCCCGAGGCAATTGTTCCGGTTGCATTGATTTCATTGGGATATCCTGATGAAGTTGTTAATACTGAAGACAGGTTCAAAAAAGAAAAAATTCACTATAACAAATGGTGATTACTTAAAACGGATAAGTCATTTCGAACGAGTCTTCGAGTGAGAAATCTAATCCGTGAGGGTAAAGGAGATTTCTCCCCGCCTGGGGCGGGTCGAAATGACAGATGAGCAACGATTTATATAAATTATAATTACATCAAGTTTAAAATTATGGATGAAGTAAAATCAAATAAAGAATATGATCCGCGTATGCATTCTGCCGAACACATTCTTAACCAGACAATGGTAAGAATGTTCAACAAGGGAAGATCATTCAGTAATCATATAGAAAAGAAAAAATCCAAATGTGATTATCACTTTGACCGTAACCTGACTGAAGATGAAATTCAGAAAATTAATTCAACTGTTAATGACATAATTCAAAAAGATCTGAAAGTAACAGAAGAATTTTTACACAGAGCAGATGCTATTGATGATTATAAATTAACTCAGCTTCCGGATGATGCAGGAGACACAATCAGGATAATAAAAATCGGTGAATATGATTCATGTCCCTGCAGCGGAGTACATGTCTCATCAACAAAAGAAATAGGAAAGTTCCAGATCATCTCAACAAGTTTTGAAGAAGGTGTACTGCGTATCCGTTTTAAACTTCCTTCATAATTATTTTTTCAGAAGCTTAAATCCGTGTGTCCAGTGATTATTCTTAAAGCCGTAGTGAATCCATAACATTGCGAAAGTTTCCAGCCAGTAAGACATTGAAATGTCTCCGAGATCGTGAATCCCTTCCCACCCGAACTGTGAAATAAGCTCAGTAACTTTTTGTTTTGCATTAACATCATTCCCGGCAATGAACATATCCGGTTTACCTTCCTGCATTGCGGGGTTTATCATTATGTATGCGTTAATAATGTTGAATGCTTTAACAACTTTTGTATCCGGCAGCAATTTCTGAATTTGCTCACCGCCTGAATTTCCTTGAGTTGCTACAAATGAAGGTGGAACTCCTTTAGAAAAATCCAGGGGATTTGTCACATCAATTAAAATCTTATTTGAAAGATTCCGCTGCCCAGCCATTTCAATTGCGTTTTTAGTTCCTCCCCATAGTGTGCAAAGAACAATTAACTCACCAAATGAAGCGGCTTCTTCAAAAGAACCTGTTGAGCCTTTTGTTCCTGCTTGTTTCTGCCAGTCAGTAAGTTTTGAAGTATCCCGTGTACCTATTTTCACTTCGTTACCTGTGCGAATAAAACCAAGTCCCAACTGCTGACCGACTACACCGGAACCAAGAATACCGATTTTCATAAAAACCTCCGATAAAGATTAAAAGAAAAAATAAAATTATTGTATTGAAAAATGAGTTCCGGAAATGAGGATGTTCTATTTGAATCCGTACTTTTTTATATGCTTGTAAGCAAGATAACCAACCGCCGCAGTTTGTGCTGTGCCGAGAATGTAATACAGCGGTTTCATTTTTTGCTGACTTTGATACTGCTGCATCAATGGTGAAAGTAAATCTTCGTATGGCTGATCATTATTCTCAAATGAAAAAAAATTTTTGTCAAGTGTTACTTTTGACTGCAGCCACAACTTGCTGTTATCGGCATTTAACTCTGTTATGCCTTGCAGTGTTGTATATCTTAAAAACTCTGCTTTGTTAATAAGGAAATTCAGATCGGGGCTTTCCTGTTGGTACTCTGTTTTGCTACTGTCAGTCAGTATAATCTGATCTGCTGATTGCGCACACAACATCTGGTTTATAAATAAAATTATTATGAAGACAAGTATTGTTCTGTTCATTGTTCAACAGGATATTTTGCTGCGGTTAATTTATCAGATAGAAATGAGAAATGCCAAACCATTAAATGAGACGATTAGTTTTCCTCTTTATTCTCCACGTCAGTCGGTTTCTTTAATCTGTTCGCTTCATTTAAAAGTCTTTTCAACAAAAATTCAATCTGAGCATTTACACTCCGTAAATCATCAGCCGCCCATTTTTCAAGGGCGGCATAAATATTTTCATCTAATCTTAAAAGGAATTTTTTCTTTTCACTCATGATTACTATTCATCTTTCATACATTTCAACCAGCGGCAGCACTTCGTCTGTGCTGTAGAATTATATACCAGCCTAAAAAAATTATCCAGGGATTTTCATCAAGCACCGGAGAGGCTTTATGAATCTCGACAATATTCTTATCCTTGAAAGCAAAAGTATTTTTAAACATAATAAGTAGTTCGCCGGATGAAGTGGTTATTTCACATGCTCTTTTAAACATTCCATATTTGAAGTTTAGCTTTTCACCTCGCGGCAAAGTTAATACTCCTTTTGTGCGCCAGAAATTCGACTCATACTTTGCCAGTGGATATGATTGTCCATAACGAAGTACCTGTATTTCAGATCTCCAGATACTTGGTTGTTTGATTTCATATTTCTCACCTGATATCTCAACAACTGTATCGGTGCTGAAAAATCTTGGATAATCCATAATTCCGATTATACCATCAGTGTTTTTAAGATTATAAATTCTTTTAAACACTGACGGCTGTATAAGTGTAAGATCATTACCGGGTAACATTGAAATACTTTTCATGTCTATTACTTTTAATTATTGATATAAAGTTCCGGTGTTGATTACAGGTTGTGCTTCCGATTCAGATACAAGTGCGACCATAAGATTATTTACCATTGTTGCTTTTTTATCTTCATCAAGATTAACAATGTTCTGTTCGCTTAAAGCTGTAAGCGCCATTTGAACCATACCCACAGCGCCTTCAACAATCTTTGTTCTAGCGGCGATTATTGCCTGTGCCTGCTGTCTTCTCAACATTGCCTGAGCAATTTCCTGTGCATAAGCAAGGTGAGAAATTCTTGCCTCAACAATTTCAACTCCGGCAACTTCGAGTCTTGTTTGAAGTGTATTCTTTAAACTGTCCGCAATTTCCTGGGGTGTTCCTCTTAATGAAGGTTTGTCTTCTTCATCAACATCATAAGGATATTCAGAGGCAAGCGTTCTTATCGCGGTTTCACTTTGAATGTCAACAAACTGTTCATAGTTCTCTACATCAAAAACAGCTTTGGCTGAATCAGTAACACGCCATACAACCACGGCACCGATTTCAATAGGGTTTCCGTGAAGATCATTAACTTTAATTTTCTGGCTGTTAAAGTTTCTGATTCTTAGTGATACTTTTTTCTTAACAGTAAATGGATTAACCCACCAGTATCCTGATTGACGAATTGTTCCAGTATATTTTCCAAACAGGATTAGAACACGTGAATCATTCGGCTGCACAACCGCAAAGCCGCTCAACATAATAATTAAGACGATAAGTACAGGGAAGAATATTCCGAGCAATGCGGGATTTTCATCTCTCGCCATAGTGATTACAAGCATCACCTCGAAAGCAAGTATTACAAAAAGAAGGAAGAGGATGACAAATCCATTGATCTTGCCGGCGTGTTTTTCGACTATCTTTTCCATTTTATAACCTTTCTAAATTTGCTATCGTAATGATATCATATTGCTATCAATATGTCAAGAAAAATCTTTGAAAACGCACTTTTTTGTGATGAGTGGAAAAAATGGGTTGGTTTTAGTTTTGAATTACAGGATGGAATTTAATAGTTGGATACTTCGATATGATGAATCAGAAGCTTGACTTTAGTTCACTCTGTGGTACTCCGTGTTAGTCTGTGAAAGAATTTTATATAGCTAAGCACTTACCCCTGCGCCGGTCTTTAGGTCGTCAATACTAATTGAATGACTGATAACATCAACACCTGCTTTAAGTATGATGAACATTGCAAGCAATGCAAGATCTCCTCTTACGGAAAAAACGGTTCCGATCATTCCGGCAAATCCGCCAAAGATAATAATAAGATGCATTGGAATTATTCTAACATACGGCGCGAACATAATCGTCCCGATGTTTGGCAGTTCACTATTCGATGATTCTTTCTCTTTTTCTTTGATAAATTCAAAAATGTAACTCACAACAAACATTGCCGATGAAACCACAAGATAAATCCAGTCTAACCCTTTTGAATCTGTGTAACTCATATAAGAGAATCCCGTTAGAAAAACAGCATAGACAACATGGAAAATCCCGTAGTGAATCAAAAAGAAAATAGAAGTGGAAATCTTTGTGGCTCTGGTTGGCAGCATTTCTTTATCGTTCTGTTTAAACCCTTCAGTTGAAAATTCTTTAAGACTCATCATTTTAAAAAAATTAAACACCCCGATTATTACACTCTGAATCCAGTACACCCAAAGCACATCCATAACAGACAGGTTATCAACTATGGCATATACGGCTATAAGTAGATTTGAAATTATCAAAGACAACACCGGTGGCTTAAAAAGATTCTCTTTAGTAAACGCTTTGTTTAAAATTTCTTTTGAAGAAAGCCGCTTTTGGTTCATTATTTTCTTCCGGGTTTAGAGTTTATGTAGTCCATTTGTTCTATTTTCACCAAACATACATCTATTATGCCATTCATCAACAGGGTTTATTTTAAAATAAACCCCAAAATAAACCTTTGTACAATGCACACCACCTGCCTCTCTTAGTAATTTTGTACCGTTCATTCAGATCATTTTACAAACAATAACACGGAGAAAGTTTTGATAACAATGGGAGCTATGAGAATAAAAGCAATTATCGTTTTGATGATTTTGTTCAGCCAGGTTTTATCTGCACAGGATGTAAAAAAATTATCATTGGAAGAATCAATAAAAATCGGATTTAAAAACAGCAAACAGCTTCATACTTATGAATCAAGAATGAATTCTTCAGAAGCAAAACTTAGTGAGGTTATTTCGGGAAGACTTCCTTCACTTAGTTTTAATGCTACTTATACAAGATTAAGTAAGATCGATCCTTTCACACTTTCAACACCGTTCGGAAGTTTTGATCTTTCACCGAACATCAACAACAACTACAATTTTAAGTTGAGTTTACAGCAGCCTCTGTTTACAGGATTCCGTCTAAAGAGCAGCACAGAGATTGCAGAGTATTCAACTTTCGCATCAAAGGAAAATTACAGGAAGGAAGAACAGAACCTTGAGTACAACATTAAAAATGCTTACTGGGGTTTGTTCAAAGCTCAGAAGATTAAAGAAGTGATAGATGAAAATGTTGAACAGATAAAAGCTCATTTAAAGGATGTTGAAAATCTTTATAAAGTTGGACTGGCAACAAACAACGACGTTCTCAAAATTCAGGTGCAGCTTGCAGAAGCACAGTTAAGACAAATCGATATTAAAAATTCTGTACAGCTTGCAATGGTTAACCTTAACAATGTTATCGGTATTCCGCTTTCAACTAAGACGGAAATTACTGACGATATCAATCGCACTGAATCAATAAACAATTCTCTTGATGAACTTACCACAACAGCAATTGAAAACAGACCTGATATAAAAGCAACGGACTATCTTGTTAAAGCAAGTGAAACGGGAATAACACTTGCGCAATCAGGCTGGTTTCCGCAGGTATATCTTGCAGGAAATTATTATTACTCAAACCCAAATCAGCGTTATTTCCCGGTTGAAGAAAAGTTTAAATCCAATTGGGATGTAAGCGTGATGCTCTCTTTTGATTTGTGGAACTGGGGAAAAACTTCACATCAGACAACACAGGCTGAAATGCAGTTTGAAGAAAGCAAGGACATGCAGAAAATTTTAAAAGATGCTGTTGTGCTTGAAGTGACACAAAGTTATCTGAACATGCTTCAGTCGAAAGAAAAATTATCCGTATCGGAATTCAGTGTAAAACAGGCTGAAGAAAATTACCGTGTATCAAGCGAGTTGTTTAAACAGGGATTAACTCTTAACTCAGAATTACTTGATGCTGAAGTAGCGTTACTCCAGGCAAAGACAAACCACGTACAAACATTGGTTGATCTTGAATTAGCTAAAGCAAACCTGGAAAAATCGGTCGGCGGATTATAAAAAGATTTTTGAAAAATAATTATAAAGGAATAATGATATGACAGGCGAAAAAAAATCAGGCGGTTTGTGGACGAAGATAAAAATTATAATCGTTGCAATTATTATTGTCGGCGGAGTTGGCGCTATACTTATGCACAACAAGGCAAAACTCCAGGCAAAATCAAATGAAGAAGTGATTAATTCTTACCCGGTTTCAGTTACAAAAGCTGAAACTAAAACTGTTTCAAATACATTGGAATTAGTCGGAACGATAACAGGTGATAATGATGTCGCTGTTGTTGCGGAAGCATCCGGACGCGTTGTTGGTGTGTATGCAAAGATCGGTGATTACGTTTCAAAAGGTTCAATTATAATTCAGCTTGACGGTGAATTAAAAAATGCCGCGTTCAAAACTGCCGAAGTTAATTATGAAAAAGTAAAGAAAGACTTTGAGCGATATGAAGCGCTGTACAATGAAAAATCAATTCCTGTAAGCAGGCTTGAAGCAGCAAAACTTGAATTACAGGCTGCGGAATCACAACTCATCGTTGCAAGAAGAGAATTCAACAACACTAAAATCACCGCACCAATTTCAGGTGTTGTTACAGCACGTTCTGTCGATGTCGGCAACTATGTCAGCAACGGAAGTGTTACCTCAAATATAGTTGATATTTCCAAGTTGAAAGTAAAATTGAACGTAGCTGAAAAAGATGCGTTCAAATTAAAATCCGGTGACGCGGTTGAAATTACAACTGATGTTTATCCCGGTGTTGTGTTCAACGGAAAGATAGCAACCATAAGCGACAAAGGTGATGATGCTCACACATATCCAGTTGAAGTTACATTAATGAACTGCAAACAGAATCCTTTAAAAGCAGGAATGTTTGGTCGTGTAAAATTCATTTCACTTAAAACTACTGAATCGATTGTAATACCAAGAGAAGCGCTTGTCGGCAGTGTTAAAGACGCAAGAGTTTTTGTTGTTGAGAACGGAATAGCGCGTGAACGTAAGATCACACTCGGTGCTGCTTATGATAATTATGTACAGGTAATGAGCGGTTTAGTTAACGGGGAAGTTATAGTTGTCAATGGTCAGAATAATCTGAAAGATAATTTTAACGTTGATGTTATAAACTAATATCACGAAGAAAAGATAAAGGAAATAAAAATGACGATTACAGAACTTGCAATAAAAAGACCAACGCTGATTGTAGTGATATTTGCTGCGCTGACTGTGCTTGGAATATACAGTTATACTCAGCTTAGTTACGAACTTCTGCCAAAGATGAATTCACCATGGGTTACAATTACAACAGTGTATCCCGGAGCTTCTCCGAATGAAGTTGAAACATCCGTTACCAAACATATTGAAGATGCTATCTCAAGTGTTGACCAGCTTAAAGCGATAAGGTCAACATCTGTTGAAGGCGTTTCATTTGTAATGGCTGAGTTTGATCAGGGTGTTAACATAGACTTCACTGTTCAGAACACACAGAGAAAAGTGAGTGAAATTATTTCTGTACTTCCCGATAATTCTGAAACTCCTATCATCACAAAATTTGCTCTTGATGAAATACCTGTTCTCCGTATGGGATTAACAAGCAACATGCCTTCAAAAGAATTTTACCAGTTTATAAAGGATAGAATTCAGCCGAGGTTTGCTAATGTAAAAGGTGTTGCCCAGATCACACTTATCGGCGGTGATGAAAGAGAAATAAAAGTTAATCTTGATGAAGCAAAGATCCGTTCATACGGACTATCAATTATGCAGGTTACGCAGGCTATAAAAAATTCCAATCTTGATTTCCCGACAGGTAAAATCAAAAACAATAATGAGCAATTTGTTGTGCGTATCGCCGGCAAGTTCAGCTCAATTGAAAGTTTGAGAAACCTTGTTGTTGCTACATCAAAAGGAAGTGAAATAAGACTTCACGATGTAGCCGAAGTTGAAGACGGAACTAAAGAATATGAAAACATCAACAGGATAAACGGAAAAACATCCGTCGGTTTATTAGTTATGAAACAAACCGATGCAAACGCAGTTGAAGTTAGTGCGCTTGTTCGTAGCGAAATAACCAAAATGGAAAATGATTACAAAGCAGCGGGATTAAAGTTTGATATTGCGCAGGATGGTTCACTCTTTACAATCGATGCAGCAAACGCAGTTAAGTTTGATCTTGCGCTTGCGGTTTTGCTCGTTGCTATTGTTATGCTTCTTTTCCTTCATAGCATCAGGAACTCATTCATTGTTCTTCTTGCAATACCCGCTTCGATGATATCAACATTCATCGTAATGTATATGTTTGATTTCTCCTTAAACCTGATGACACTTCTCGGGTTATCACTTGTTGTAGGTATTCTTGTTGATGACTCTATCGTTGTACTCGAGAACATTTATCATCATCTTGAAAAAGGAGAAGACAACAGAACCGCCGCATTAAAAGGCAGAAATGAAATAGGCTTTGCCGCGCTCGCGATAACTCTTGTTGACGTTGTTGTGTTTGTACCGCTTGCATTAACCGGCGGACTTGTAGGAAACATCATTCGTCAGTTTGCGGTTGTTGTTGTTATATCAACACTGCTCAGTTTGTTTGTTTCTTTTACGGTTACTCCGCTGCTCGCATCAAGAATCAGCAAGCTCGAAAGATTAACCAAAGCCAGCATCGTTGGAAGATTTGCGTTGTGGTTTGAAAAGATGTTTAAGAATCTTACCGAACATTACATTGGAATATTAAAATGGAGTTTAGCGAACAGCTGGAAGGTTATAACTCTTACAGTTGTTCTTTTCTTTGGTTCATTCGCGTTGATAGGCGGAGGTTTTATAGGAAGTGAATTCGTTGCTGTATCTGACAGAGGTGAGTTCACGGTTACAATTGAACTTCCTTCCGGAGCTTCACTTGAAAGAACAAATTACGTAACACAGGAAGCTGAGAAAATAATTTCATCAATGCCCGAAGTTCAGAAAGTGTTTGTGAATGTCGGCGCATCAAGCGAAGGTTTGATCGGTCAGAACTCAAACTTCAGTTCACAGATTGATGTTGCGCTGATACATAAAAACCAGAGAGATAAATCAACTGAAGAAATAGGTCAGATAATAAAAAGTAAAATTCAACAGATACCCGGGGTTGATGTGCGTGTAAACCCGATAGGAATTTTCGGTACTGCAAATCAAACTCCTATACAATTAGTTGTGAAAGGTCCGAGCCGCGAACGAGTGATTGAAGGCGCTACAGATGTTATGAATATAGTAAAAGGAATTCCCGGCACTGCAGATGTGCGTTTATCTTCTGAAGAGGGAAAACCCGAGACACGTATTGAAATAGACAGAGAAAAACTTGCGGCTTTCGGACTTTCTATTGCTGAAGTTGGTGCAACATTGCGCGTTGCGTTAACAGGTGATGATGAATCAAAATTCAGAGATGGTGAAACCGAGTACGACATACGCATCGCTCTCGATGAGTTTGACAGATCAAAGGTTTCTGATCTAAGTCACCTTTCGTTCACAAATATGAGAGGACAGGTAATTGAACTTCAGCAGTTTGCAAATATTTTTGAAACAACCGGACCAACAAAGCTTAACAGGTATGACAGGATTAATTCCATCACTGTTTTTTCACAGGCTGTGGGAAGACCAAGCGGAAGTATCGGTGCCGATATACAGGCAGCGCTAAAAGATCATAAACTGCCTGAAGGTGTTGATATAACTTATGACGGTGATCTTAAAAACCAGGCTGAATCATTCGGCAGTCTTGGTCTTGCTATACTTGCGGGAATCCTGTTCGTGTATATGATAATGGTTGCGTTGTATGATTCATACATCTATCCGTTTGTTGTGTTATTCTCAATTCCAGTTGCAATGGTTGGTGCGTTGTTCGCGCTTGCGTTAACAATGAACTCGCTGAGTATATTTTCAATGCTCGGAATAATAATGCTGATAGGACTTGTTGGTAAGAACGCAATTCTTCTCGTTGACCGAACCACACAAAATCAAAAAGACGGAATGAACGTTCACGATGCGCTTATTGAAGCTGGTTACGCAAGAATAAGACCGATATTTATGACAACACTTACAATGGTGTTCGGTATGCTTCCGATTGCGATGTCAACAAGTTCAGGATCAGAATGGAAAGCAGGACTTGCATGGGCGCTTGTCGGCGGATTAACAAGTTCAATGTTCCTTACACTTATACTTGTCCCGATAGTATTTGTTAAGATGGAAAAATTAAGAGTAAAAGTTCCGGGACTTTTCAAAAAAGTTTTTGGAAGAAAAGAAAAATCAGTTAATGCAGAGCCTGTTGGACAGGAATAGTCACCGGCTATGAACGATTGTCATTCCGAATCCCTGCAACGCTATAACGTTGTGGGGTGAGGAATCTCAAACATGGTATCGTTAGAGATTTCTCTCTCGAAGACTCATTCGAAATGACAAAGGAAATTTAATGATGTCATGCTGATGGCATTGCCATTCAGCATCTTCGTGGTAATCGAAGAAAGATTCCGAACCAGGTTCGGAATGACAAATGACAGATAAATAATAAAGGGAAAAAACATAAAACACTTTTACAGATGAATGCGATGAAAAAAGAAGAAGAAGCAACATACAAGATCACACTCGACGGTGAACTGCCGAAACGATGTTCAGGATTATTCGGTCACATGAAAATATTCAACTTCGGTGAAGGTAAATGTATGTTAAGGGGAAAAATAAAAGATCAGTCCGCGTTGTTTGGAATATTAACAAGAATCCGCGACCTTGGAATACCACTCGTTTCACTTGAACGTGATGAAAAGAATGAAGAAGACAGATTGAAAGAAGAAAAATTAAAAGATTGAAAGATTCAATCACTAACCCGAAACCACTTTCACATGTCACTCTGAGCCTGCCTGTCCCTATGGGATCGGAGGGTGACGGAATGAATTTCACCACTAAGGCACTTAGAATCACTGAGCCAATTTTTAATAATCTGCTTTTATAGAAATTAAATTCTATTTGATTTCCTTATCTTAATCCTGAACAGGAATATCGAACACAAAACAAGGAATGTACAATATTAAATTATCAACATGACCTATTCCATTACAACAAACCACAAACTACACACTACAGACCACACACCACCAACCAAAAGCAATTTGTCCCCTCCCTGGAGGGGAAAGGGGTGGGTAAAAAACAGATAAATTTTTTAATTGAGATTAGCACCCCAATCCCTTAAGTTACTATTGATTTTATGCGCCCCTTTTGTTTCCTCTTAATCCCGGGGCAGTGCTTGATGGCAGATGTACAGGGTTGGTGTATTTGAGCATTGCGGGAAGAAACAATAATAATTTGACACAAAAGAAATATTAAATGTTTTGATGACCAAAAGGAAATACCTCTATAGGACACTAAATCTCTTTCTTACGAAATTGATTTACTCATTAATATTTATTTTTTATGCACTCACAATTTTTATTACTGTCACAGAATTTTTTCCGGAACAAATTGATCACTATATCGATACTTTTTTTAGTCATACTGAATATTACGAAACCAGCCGTAGTAATATAACTTTTAGACAGGTTATTAAGAATGAAGAATTTCTAGATACCTTTGGAACACTGGATGATAGCTTATTAAGGTTGAGATATAATGAACCCATAAATTTTACTTTATTTGAGATGGTAACAACAAATGGATTTACAATAAATGAAAATCCTTTTTTTGACATTCATACTTTCTCAAGTTATTTACCAGAAATTATTTTAGAAAAACAAAATTTGTATCGTTGGAAAAAACTCGATTACAAAATAATCGATAGCTTAGAATCTGAATATTTTAATTCAGATTCACTACCAATGATAAAAAACGGGCAGAGTACTTTTCGCACGCTTAATGCCACCTCATACAGAATAAATAAATTGTCAGCGGGTAATTATCGCATAAGAACAAATTTTTTCAACAACCCAGCTTTAGTTTCATTTAAGGTTTATGATACCATACCATCCCAATGGGAAATAAACCAACAAGAATTTGTACAATTGGACTCCATAAATGTTAATATAAATACTTATATGGATACTAAATACTTTTACATAGGAATTGATGGGCTCTCAACACCCCTATTAAATTGGAAGTATTGGGTTTATAAAAACGGAAAATGGAGTAAAGAAAACTGGTTGATTGAATTTATGTCTTGCGGAACCGGGTTAAACTCTTTTTTATCTGAAAAAAAATCTTCAATAAACTTCAAAAACTATAATTACCTATTCATATCATTAACAATCGGTTTTGGATGGTATCTTAAAGACAACAAACTATCTGAACCGGATTTTGACATTGACTCATTTTTAGGTTTTGACCAAAAACCATACGATTCAATTTATTATAAGCACCCTAATTATAAAAAATTTATTAAAGAAGAATTTGGTGACTCAATTGCATTACAACTTACATTTATGGTTTATCCTTTGTACTGGTCTAAATATAATTGCCAACAGATTTGTTCACCTGTGTTTAAATTGAAAACACAGGAATTATATAATAACCTAGTTCATAAAATTGAAGCTTACTCACAGCAATGAAGTCCCTTATTACCTTTCTTCTTTTATTTTTTATTCAAACAGTTTCTGTTTTAACTCAAACTATTCCGGTCAATTTATTTGTTGAGAATACAAAAGAAGAAGAAACGCTTTGCACAGTAACCTATGATGAGTACTGTTACGGATGGTGTGGCTCAATGTGTATAACTGATATCATATTTGACTCAATAAATTGGTCATCAGAGACCAATGAAATTTTTCTTTCCGGTAATACACTTGATTTTGAAACAAAAGAATCATTGCCATATGTATTTGTGTCGATAGGCGGGCTTGATACTTTAAACGAAAGCTTTAGACTTAAATCCAATTTTTCCACAGTCACAGATTCACTGGGTGCATTTAAGTTGAAGGGCAAAGTAAATCCGGGGAACAAATTGTTGTTTACGGGAATTGGATTTACAGCTAAACTATTTCATTTGGACTGGTTGTTTACACGTTTTAAATAGATAAACCAAGGTGTTGGTTTCAATCAAAAATAATCTTTATAAGAGGCATCATACAATGAAACACATCCTAATACTCCTAACACTTTTCATCACCTCCGCCTTTGCGCAACAAAAATTCATCAATGTTAACGGCACTTCGGAGGTTGTGCGTAATGCAGACCAGATAAACTTTTCTATTCAGATAAAAAACATTTCTGAAACTGTTGAGAAAAGTAAATCACTAACTGACGAAAACACATCATCGCTGATTGCACTGCTTAACGAACACGGAATTAGTTCTGATGATATAGAAGTCTCGCCAATAAAACTCGGCAAAAATTATGAATACAATGATGGAAGCAGGCAGCGTGTCCACAAAGGTTATTTCACTCACGTTGATGTTTCATTTCTGTTGAAAGACATTTCAAAGTATTACGCGCTCTCCAATGATATTGCGAAGAGTGATGCTTATGAAATTGTCTCGGCTAACTACAACATATCAGATTACGAAGCGCAGCACAAAGCAGCTTATGAACAGGCGCTGAAAGCAGCAAAAGAAAAAGCTTTGTATATGTGCACAACTCTTGGTGTTAAACTCAGTAGTGTTATTGAGATTGAAGAGAATGATCAGTGGCAAAGCGTTCTCAGTCCAATGAACACTGCAACATTTGAAGGATCCCAAACAGGAAATCCTTCCGGCAAAGTTACAATACGAAGAAGTGTGCATGTCAAGTTTGGGATTGAATAACTAACTATGATATTAATTTTCTGACACAAGTAATGATCTCTATTCCGGGATTCAATTGTAAGAAGATGCTGAAATGATCCGCCGCGGCGGACAGCATGACATGATACTAAGCTCCGAAAGGTTTTGTGTTAAAAATAAATAGTTGGTTTTGATTCAGTCCTTTATATAGATTTGTTCGGGTGGAAAATTAAAATGAAATTTATTGCTTACACATTGGTCTTCTTTACTCTTCTCTTCGTCGGCTGCTACACAGTTGTAGAACATTCCGAATCCAAACCAAAGAAAAAATTTATTTATCCGGGTGCAATTATTGAAGGTTATGTTGAATACTTTGCTCCGCCGATAACCAATAGACCTATCGGTCCACGAAAAAATAATAGTAATACACAACAGGAAGGTGCCAGCGGATTCAAGTTAAGGTCATACAAATGGCTGATTGACCAGCCAAATGAATTTTATTATGAAATTTTATTGTCGGGCAACATCGATCATTCTTATAACAGAAAATGGGTTCAAATAAAAGGGCACTACGAAATTCGAAAAACAACTAAACCACGAAGCGGTTATTCAGTAACCAATTTATATTTAACCGTTGAAAAGATTTATGTGGTGGAGTGAAAAAAATAATCAATCATTTCTATAGAAGGACAAGTTATTTCAGGATTGTAACATGAAAACAAAAACTAAAATTGTATTTGCCGCGGCTGTGTTACTTTTTGTTTCAGTAATTGTGCTAGTGATAATGAGCTTCTCGGGCTCACACGGAATAGATGCAAAAACGGAGGGAGTAATTGTTGAAAATAATTTCTCTGATCAGTCGGGCCAGACAGAGGCTATCACAGAAATTTCTTTCCATTATTCTGAACCTCAAAATATTTATGGTACTGATTACTCCATGATGAGGGTTATAGCACAAGGACTGGATGAAAGTTCGGAACTATACAAACGTGGAAAGTATGATTATCCCTATGTTGTCAACATTTTATTTTATAATCTATCAAAAGATAATTTCCGCTTATTGTTTAACAGGAAAGTTTTAATTCTGGAATCACTCTCCAGATATACGCATATAGACAGCTCTACCAGCAGGTTATTCTTTACCGTTGTGAATAAGGATAATAATGAAGACGGTTATCTCAACGAAGAAGACAATCATATTTTATTCTCAACAGACAGGATTGGAGATAATCTGTTTCAGATCACAAGTGCTGATGAAAATGTGGAAAGTTATATCTTTCTGGGAAATGATAAAGTACTAATAACCGTTACAACTCCCGAAAAAGAAAAACCAAGAGAAACATGGAAATGGAAGTATCTTCTTTATGATTTGAAATCAAATGACGTAAATCCGAAAAACAGATTTAATTCATCACTGCAAGACGCATGGAATTTATTCTGGAAATAATTTCACAGTTTGAAGGTGTTAAAGAATAATACTAAGTGATTTCGACTAAAATATTTTATTAAGATTTTTTCATTATAAAAATTCTCAACAAGCATGCTGTTTCCCCTCTCGAGAGGGGAAGAAAAGGGGTGTGTCTCCTCACTGAAAATCAAACACACCAAATAATTCTTCAACAATTAACAAAGAGCACTTCACTCTATTTTTTTGTTTTCTTCAATCCACTGCTCAATTAATCGAATAACAGAATCGCACTTGTAAAACACCATATCATCATCAAATCTTAAAAACCTAATTCCAAACGATTCAAGTCTACGCTGTCGTTGTTCATCCTGTTTTTCTTTACCAATATGTGATATTCCATCTATCTCAATTGCAAGCATAAGTTCATTACAGAAAAAGTCCACAATGTATTCATCGATCGGCTTTTGCCGGTGGAAATCATATCCTTTCATTTGCCTGCCTTTTAGAAATCGCCAAAGAAGAATTTCGGTTTTTGTACTATTGTTGCGCAATTGCCTGGCTTTATCTTTTAGTACAGGATTGTAATATAGAATCTTTCTTCGTTGTACTGACTTCATGTTTGTAATTTGGTGGTTGTATGAATTAAATGCAAATCAATCAAATGTATGAGAAGTATATTTTTTCATACTAACATACAGCAACACACCCCTTTCTCCCCTCTCGAGAGGGGACGAGTTGCTATAAATACTGAAGCGGCATTCAGCCGCTTCATACATCTTCCATCAACCTTTAGCCATCATACATCAAAAACCTATTTCATCAAAATCATCTTTTTTGTTTCAATATAATTTCCGGCGGTTAGTTTGTAGTAATATGTTCCGCTTGCAAGATTACCTGCATCAAAATTAATTGTATATGTACCAGCAGGTTTACTTCCATCGAATAATGTACTTATCTCCTTGCCAAGTGCATCATATACTCGGAGTGTTACGCGCACCTGGGACGCATTATATGCGTCCCCTACCGTGAATGTAATTTTTGTAATTGGATTAAATGGATTCGGATATGCGTCATATAACTTGAATGAATTTATATGTTCAGCACCTTCATCAACGTCTGTTGTTTTTTCTTCGACACATATCAATGATAAAGTCGCGTTGCCATTACTTGCCATGTCGAAAGTTGTTCCCGCAATTGCAAAGTTTCCATTGTTAAGATCCAATAATCCGAAAGCGCGGTCAGTGCTGCCCCCGCCGCTTCCGTATTTTCTTGTCCAGAGTGTGTCTCCCGTTTCATCTGTATTAATAACATAGTAACTGAACTCGCCGTTTATTCCTTCGTCTGTGTTTGCAAGTATAAGATATCCGCCATCCTGTTTCTGAAGTATTTCTCTTCCTTCATCATAAGAAAAACCGCCGTAAGTTTTTTTCCATTGGATGTTACCTGCACTGTCGGTTTTTATAACGTAAACATCGAGTCCTCCCTCACCTTCTGATGCGGTGCTTCCGCAGATGATAAAGCCGCCATCATGTGTTTCGGTAACAGAGTTGCCTTCATCATAATCTATTCCGCCGAATTGTTTTGTCCAGAGTGTATCACCCTGTTCATCAATTCTTAACAACCAAAGAGTTGACCAGTCATAAATTCCTGCAATAATATAACCACCTGTTGAAACAGGGCTTACTCCATGTCCGCCGTCATTACCCATTGTACCGTAAGTTTTAAACCATAGTGAATCACCATCAGCGTTAGTTTTAAATACGAAAAGGTCTTCTTCACCAACACTGAATGATTTTGTAACTCCGGTTAATAAATATCCGTTGTCAATTGTCTTTGTTATTGCAAGTGCGACATCTTTTTGTTCGCCGCCAAAATTTTTATTCCACATAAGATCGCCGTTTGGTGCGGTTCTGATCATATAAATATTTTCCCAGCTTTCAGGAGTGTCTGTTAAACCTATACTGACTGTACTTTCATCATCATCAAGAAGCATATCTGCAAATACATCTATTCCTTCATCACCATACCGTCTGGTCCATAAAGTATCGCCGAGTGAATCAACTTTAACCAGATATGCATCTCCGAATCTGCCAAGCCCGAATGATTGTGTATAGCCTGCAAGTACAAAATCACCATCTGAAGTTTTTACTAAAGCGTTCGCTTCGTCATATTCAGTGCCGCCGTATATTTTATGCCATAACCAATCGCCGCTGTTCTGTGCAAAGAAAACCGGTGAACAAATAAAAATGAGCATTAAAATTTTTATCGAAATTTTTTTCATGATTTCTTCCATTATTTTGTGATCGTCAATTATTGATAAAATTTGCGGCACATATTAACTGAACATAAAGACGGTGGCAATAGAACAAATGTTCTAATCAAAACGAAAAAGAGATCACCTGTAAATTTATTTTTACAAACAACAGCATAAACGTGCTGGTATTATAGAAATCAGTCTGGAACTTTGATATATTCTCATCGTGTAATATGACACAATACGGGAGATGATGTATATGGGATATTACATTTCAATGCTGATAATATTAATATCACTTTTGTTTGCATCCTGTGATAATAATCAATCCGACAAATGGTTAAAACAAAAACTAGAGGGCGATTGGATAATACCACTGGACGACCATTCCAGTGGCTTTATTTCATTTAAGGATTCTTTGACGATATTTTTCTATGAGAGTGACTGCCAACCATATTATTTAAACAAAGATACAATTGTTATTAAAGATCCGGGTTACCAGGGTTATCTTAAACTTCCTTTTCTAAAAGTGACTGATAAATACTTATGGTTAAAAGATAGTAGACTAGGCGAATCAAGACCATGCCCCAGTACATACAATTTTTATAACAAACAGTTATTGTTAGAGAACGTAGAAGTACGGTTTACTGATAGGGGATTTCACGATTATTTGTCATCGACTTTATACATAAGTGATACAAAGGAATCATACTTAAAGATCAGTTATAACAAAAAGGTAAATTTTGGTATAGGAAAATTTTTTGATAAAGGGGAGTACTTTTCTAAACTGAATGAGAAGGAATTCAATTCTATTCAGAACAAATTTAGAACAATAGATGTGAGTGAATTAAAAAATTATTATCACTCCGGTTTTGGATCAATATGTGGGGAGCCAGCCCTTATCCAGATTTTGATAAATTATTGTTACACTTATGATGATAAAATAAAAACAATTAATATTTTTTCACGAGGTTTTGAAGGAATGCCAATTCGTTTAGGAATATTGATAAAATATTTACATCAGATTTACCACTTTGTAAAATATGAACCCACAAATAATACGCACAATTTTGAGATTGAGTCGCAGCAAAAACAATTCAATCGATATTGAATTCGAAGTACAGTTCTGGGTAAATTCTTTAATGATTCAGCAATTTGAATTCATTCCCTATCTTTCCACTAATTAACTAAACGGAAATCCTATGAAACGAACAAACATAAGCTCAGGCGCTAAATGGGAAGACATTATCGGTTATTCACGTGCAGTTAAAATCGGGAATGTTGTAGAAGTTTCCGGAACAACTGCCGTTGACGGAGAAAAAATCATTGGCGAAGATGATGTTTATCTTCAAACAAAATTTATCATTCAAAAAATTTCGAAAGTACTTGAAGATGCCGGAGCTTCTTTAAAAGATGTTGTACGTACAAGAATTTTTATTACCGATATCAGCCGCTGGGAAGAAGCCGGAAAAGCTCACGGAGAATTTTTCAAAGAAATAAAACCCGCTGCAACAATGGTTGAAGTGAAAGCGTTAATAGATCCGAAGTTGCTTGTAGAGATTGAAGCAACAGCAATATTATCTTAATTTTGACCCGGAAATATTTTTGAGTTCACACGTTTTTTCTTTAGTATTCGCCAGTGAAATAACTGACAAGGAGATTTAATGGGTTTAAAAAACGAGTCCTTATTTTTTACAGATAGAGAAGATTCGAACAGCTTTTCACTATCAAACCAATTTGCCGAACACTTAGAATTTATTTTAGTAAAAGATAAAATCACCGCCACGGGTGAAGACGCGTATTTTGCATTGTCTATGGCAGTACGTGACAGGCTTGTACGCAACTGGCTTCGCACACAACAGATTTATAAAGAGAAGGATGTAAAACGTGTTTACTACCTTTCGCTTGAATTCCTTATGGGAAGAATGCTCGGCAATGCACTTATCAACATGGATTTTTACGGTGAATGTTATAACATCTTAAAAGAAAATGATTACAGCCTTGAAGAGATCCGTGAAAGCGAACACGATATGGGGCTTGGCAACGGCGGTCTGGGAAGGCTTGCCGCTTGCTACCTTGATTCAATGGCGACATTAGGATTACCGGCTTTCGGTTATGGAATAAGGTATGAGTTCGGAATTTTTTCTCAGCACGTTGAAAACGGCTGGCAGGTTGAAAAAGCCGATTACTGGCTTGCGTCAGGCAACCCATGGGATATTTTCAGAAGATCATTAACATTCAGAGTAAAGTTCAACGGAAGAATTGAGCAGTACCAGGTTCCTAATGGCGAATATAAATTCAGGTGGGTTGATACTGATGATGTTCTTGCAACCGCTTATGATGTTCCGGTTCCCGGTTACAGAACAAAAACTGTGAACAACTTAAGACTTTGGCAGGCACGCGCAACAAGTGATTTTAATTTTAAAGATTTTGATAAGGGTAATTATCTCGCCGCTGTTGAAAGCAAAAATAATTCAGAGATCATTTCTAAAGTTTTATATCCGAACGATACTATAGTTGAAGGAAAATTTTTAAGATTAAAGCAGCAATACTTTTTCGTGTCTGCAACCTTGCAGGATATAATCAGGAAATATAAGATAACGCAAAAGACGTATGATAAGTTTGCAGAGAAAACGGCAATTCAATTAAACGATACACACCCCGTAATAGCAATTCCTGAATTGATGAGAATTTTAATCGATGAGGAAGACCTAAGCTGGGATGAAGCATGGGACATTACTTATAATACTTTTGCATATACAAATCATACCGTTGTTCCCGAAGCACTTGAGGAGTGGTCTGTTCCGATTTTTGGTGAACTGCTGCCGAGGCATTTGCAGATAGTTTATGAAATCAACAGGCGTTTTGTTGAGTACGTCAGAAAAAATTATACGAATGATGAAAAAATAATTTCCGAGATTTCAATTATCCGGGAGGGTAACGATAAAAAAGTAAGGATGGCAAATCTTGCAATAGTAAGCTGTCACAAAGTGAATGGTGTTGCGGAACTGCACACGGAAATACTGAAGCATACAATCTTCCCTCACTTCTATAAACTTTATCCAAAGAAATTTGTAAACATCACAAACGGTATCACTCCGCGAAGATGGTTAAAGACAGCTAACCCGTTATTGTCAGGATTGATCACTGAAAAAATCGGTGATAACTGGGTAATGAAATTATCCGAATTAAAGAAACTTGAAAAGTATGTTGATGATAAAGAATTCCGTGAAAACTGGAGAAGCTCAAAGTGGCTGAATAAACTTCTCTTGATTTCTTACATTGAAAATGAGCACAACATAAAAGTAAATCCCGATTCAATTTTTGATGTTCAGGTAAAACGATTCCACGAGTATAAACGACAACTGCTTAATGTATTTCATGTTATTACACTTTATAACCGGATAAAAGAAAATCCTAAACTTGATATGGTTCCGCGCACTGTGATCTTTGGAGGTAAAGCCGCGCCCGCATATTATATGGCTAAACTCGTTATCAAACTAATTAACTCTGTAGCGCAAATTGTTAATAACGATAAAGATGTCGGCAATAAACTCAAGGTAATTTTTCTAAAGGATTATTCAGTTTCATTAGCGGAGAAAATAATTCCTGCTTCTGATCTTTCAGAACAAATATCAACCGCAGGACTGGAAGCTTCGGGCACTGGTAATATGAAATTCGCATTAAACGGTGCGCTTACAATCGGCACAATGGATGGCGCAAACATCGAGATAAGACAGGAAGTCGGAGATGATAATATTTTCATTTTCGGTTTACTTGCTGATGAAGTTGCCAAGCTGAAACGCAGCGGCTACAACCCAAAGAGTTACTATGAATCAAATGCAAACCTGAAAAAGGTTGTTGATATGATAGCAACAGACTTCTTTAATAAAAATGAACCGGGAATTTTCAAACCTATAATTGAAGGTTTGATGAATGTAGATTATTACTGCCTGTTTGCAGATTACCAGTCATACATTGACGCTCAGGATAAAGTAAGTAATCTATATCTTGATCACGAAGAGTGGACAAAAAAATCTATACTTAATGTAGCCCGCATCGGGAAGTTTTCAAGCGACAGATCGGTACAGGAGTACGCAGAAAAAATCTGGAATGTAAAACCAGTTAAGATAAACATTGACTAAAGCAGAATGAGTTTTACAAAACCAAGAGTAAAGATCTGCTGCATAAGCAGTGTTGATGAAGCTAAACTCGCAATTAAATATGGGGCATCTGCTTTAGGATTGGTATCATCAATGCCAAGCGGTCCCGGCGTAATCAGTGATGACTTGATAACTGAGATTGCTTCCATCATTCCACCAGGAGTTTCATCATTTCTTTTAACAAGCAAACAAAGCGCTGATCAAATAATCGAACAGCAAAGAAAAACAGGAGTTAACACAATTCAAATCTGCGACAGGCTAGTTGATGGAAACTATTCTGATCTGAAAAATGCTTTACCCGGTATTTCTATAGTTCAGGTTATTCATGTAACAGGTAAAGAATCTGTTGAAGAAGCAATTTCTGTTTCGAAAGATGTTAACGCAATACTTTTAGATTCGGGAAATCAAAATCTGAAAATAAAAGAGCTCGGCGGAACGGGAAGAACGCACGACTGGGATTTAAGTAAAACTATTCCCGAAAGTATTGCGTGTCCAATGTTTCTCGCCGGTGGTTTGAATCCCTCGAATGTTAAGTCAGCAATTGAAAAAGTACAGCCTTATGGAGTTGATATCTGCAGCGGCGTAAGAACAAACGGAAATCTTGATGAGCAAAAACTAAAAGAGTTTTTTGCAGTCATTAATAATTTTTAAATTGAAACAAGTTTTTAACAAAAAATAAACCGGAAAACATTTTATGGAATTTGAAATTCATCCTCGGGCAAGAATAGGGCATATACATCTTAAAGTTTCTAACATTGAACAGTCATTAAAATTTTATCGTGACCTGCTTGGGTTTTCTGTAACTTCATACTATGGTGAAGGGGCAGTGTTTCTTTCAGCGGGTGGTTATCATCATCACATAGGCTTGAATACGTGGTCAAGTAAAGACGGCGCACCGGCACCGGAAGGGACAACAGGACTTTTTCATTTTGCAATTTTACTTCCCGACAGAAAAGAACTCGCCAGAGTTTTTAAAAGATTGTGGGAAACAAATTATCCGATTGAAGGCGCTTCTGATCATGGAGTTTCTGAAGCGGTTTATTTAAGAGATCCCGATGATAACGGAATTGAACTTTACGCTGACCGACCCGAAGAAGAATGGCCTGTTGATCCGAGAGGTAATATAATCATGACAACAAAAGCTCTTGATGTACCGGGTTTATTATCAGAACTTGAAGATGAAGATTAAGAGTTTTACTTCACACGCGAATAGAATTATTAGCTTTTAAGATTCAACCAGAGATTCCAAACCAGGTTTGGAATGACACAAACGCAAGATTTTGTTTTCGTAATGTGCTAATAATTCAATTTGCTGTTATTTTTCCTATAGTATACATCGCCCCAATTTCCCTTGTAAGATTAATCAAATACTGAAGCTGTTCTTCCGGTGAAGAAAATGTATTTGTAATAACCAATTTCATCACTTCTTTTTGCTGATTGAATTTTATTGTGGATGAATATTTTTCAACAATGAAATTCATCAGCGAAACAAATTTTGTTTTATAGAACTCTTCTTTTTCCGCCTTTGGAAGAATGAGAAAAATATTTTTTCTTTGAATTATAACTCTCTCAAACAATGCATAAGAAGCATACATCCTTAGCTCTGCTGATAGAAGTAGTCGTTTTACAATTTCAGGATATACCCCAAAGCGATCTGTCATTTCTTCTTTTATCTCTTCAAGTTCTTCGGTGTTCGATACAGAATAAAGTGAAGTATAAAAGTTAAGCCTGTCCATTTGATCCGGCATATATTCCAGCGGAATTCCAAGATTAAAAAATGTATCAATGTTAGGCTGTGATCTTTCTTCTGTCGCCGGAAGTTCTTTGAAAACTTCTTTAAATTCTTTTTGCTTTAACTCTTCAACTGCTTCATTAATCATTTTTAAAAAGAGATCAAAGCCGATATCATTTACAAACCCTGTTTGTTCCATACCAAGTAAATTTCCCGCGCCTCTTATTTCAAGGTCGCGCATTGAAATATTAAAACCTGCACCGACATCTGTAAATTCTTCAATCGCCTGTAAACGCCTTAATGATTTTTTTGAAATACCGGATAACGATGGAACTATAAAATAAGCATAAGCCTGCCTGTCTGAGCGACCAACTCTTCCTCTTAACTGGTGAAGTTCAGCAAGACCAAACCTGTCGGCTCGATTAACAATTATTGTATTAACATTCGGAATATCAATACCGCTTTCAATAATTTTTGTTGAAAGAAGTACATCAAATTTTTTATTGAGGAATCCGTGGATAACTTCTTCAAGCTGGGCTGGTTTCATTTGACCGTGGGCGACAGCAATTTTTATGTCAGGAATATATTTACTTAGGTAACCAGAAAGTTTGTCAATTGATTGAACGCGATCGTGAACAAAGTACACTTGACCATTCCTTCTTAGTTCATTCAATATCCATTCTTTTATTTTGAAAATATCAAATGTTCCTACAGTTGTAAAAATGGGCTGACGATTCGGCGGCGGTGTAGCAATGATAGATAAATCTCTCGCACCAAGAAGAGAAAGATTTAATGTCCTTGGGATTGGCGTTGCCGTTAAAGTCAGCGTATCAACATTAATTTTTAATGAACGAAGTTTTTCTTTTGCAGTAACTCCAAAACGATGTTCTTCATCAATGATAAGAAGACCAAGATCTTTGAACTTTACATCTTTTGATAAAAGCCTGTGAGTTCCGATTACAATATCAACTTTACCTTCTTCAAGATCACTAACAATTTCAGTCTGCTCTTTTTTAGTTTGAAATCTTGAGAGAGCATTTACTTTAACCGGAAACTGGCTAAGCCTATCTTTGAAAGTATTAAAATGCTGCTCGGCTAAAATTGTTGTCGGAACCAGGACAGCCGTTTGCTTCCCTTCCTGTGCGGCTTTGAACGCAGCGCGGACTGCAATTTCTGTTTTACCAAATCCTACATCACCGCAAACAAGCCTGTCCATCGGATGAACAGCTTCCATATCTTCTTTTACTTCTGTTGAAACTTTTTCCTGGTCAGGAGTATCTTCATAAAAAAACGATGCTTCAAGTTCTTTCTGCCAGATTGTATCTGCGCTGAATGAAAATCCTTTTGAAGCTTTTCTTTTTGCATAAAGTTCTATGAGCTCTTTTGCTGCCTCACGGATTCTCTTTTTTACTTTATGTTTGGTATTAACCCATTCAGATGTACCAAGTGTTGAAAGCGTCGGTTGAAGATTTTCGTTCGAAGAATATTTTTTAACAAGCGAAAGGTAATTGAGATTTACATATACAACTCCCCCATCGTTGTAAAGTATTTTCATCGACTCCTGTTTTGATTCGCCGATTGCAATTGTTTCAAGTCCGGCGTACTTGCCTATTCCGTAATCCTCGTGAACAACATAATCACCGCGCTTTATCGAAGCTAATGATTTTGATCCCGACTTCTTAAACTTTTTTGTGGATGATACTTTTGTCCTGAATGGTTTGTTGAAAATCTGGTAATCGGAAAGTATTAAAAGTTTTGTTTCTTTGTGGACAAAACCTTTTTTAAGAGGTAGAGTAATTATATGAACTTTGTTTTCATCGATAAGCTTAGAAAGTTCTTCATTATAATCTGACAAAAGATCTTTAAGCCGTGATGACTGAAGTTCATTTTCTGAAGTAATAAATATTTCAAAGTTGTTATCAGCATATTCTTTTAATGTCCTATAAAGAACCTCATAATTTGAATTGATAACGGGCGGATCAGTTATTCCAATGTTTATACGTTCATGGCTTGTTCCAAGTTCATTTTCAATAATCCAGAGTGCATTGGGACTAAATGAATCAACATCGATTTCCGATTCATTCATCGTAGTGATGGAAGTTGAAGTTTGCTGAGATTGTTCATCAATCTCTATTTCAGGAAAATCTTCTGAATCATTTACGACTTTAAGGTTGTTTTCCTGAACTTCTTTTTGAATAAATGGATTGAAAGTTTTTTGCGCAAAATTTTTCAGCTCAAAAGATGAAGCAAGAACAATCGGATTATCTAGATAGCTGAAAATGTTGCTGTCAAGAATATTATTTGCGGTACTATCAGAACTAAATGAACCGGCAAGTGAACAATTTTGAGTATGCTCAATTGAACGTTGATTTTCGGAATCGAAATACCGGATGGACTCTAAGAAATCTCCGTCAAACTCAAGACGTAAAGGACTGCGTTCGCTGTAAGACCAGAAATCAATTAGAGAACCCCGGACTGAATAATCGCCTGGTGCTTCAACAAATTTTTCTTTCTGATAGTTAAGAAGATTTAAATACTCAATGATATCGTTGTATTGTAGCTCACCGCCAATAGAAATTTGTGTGGTATTGTTTTTAATTTTTTCTGCTGAAGGAAATGAACAATTCAGAAGTTCATAACCTGATATTACAACAGGATTTTTTTGATTTGTAATTTCCGTTAGTTTTTGTTGAAGTACTTCACCGGTAAATTCAAATATTCCAATTGCTGATGTATTAAGACCGGTCAATGTTAATTCGATTACAAGCTCAGAAGCTTCCTTGATATCGGGGGTAAGAATTAATATTGGTCGATTAACTTTTGAAAGTTGCGGAATTAATAATGGCTTAGAAGATCCGCTCAAAGTAGAAATAAAAATTTTTTTTATATCTGAATTTGAGTTATTGATAATTTCAATAAGATTATGAACTTGTTGAAGCTTATTGAACCGCGAGAAAACTTTTTCTGATACTGACATCTTGTAGAACTTTATTTTAAAAGAATGCGAAATGAAATATTGAAGTCCTCGTTTGGAATTCCCTGTCCCGGATTATTTGTGTGATGACGATTAACAAATTCACCAACAGCGTAACCAATAGCGGCGCCAAGTAACACATCCGAAAACCAGTGAACGTTATGATAAATTCTGCCAAACCCCACCATTGTCGCTGCGGCATACCATCCGAATTTCCAGAAAAAATTATTGTATTCTTTTGCAAGTACCGTTGAGTATGCAAACGAAAGTGTTGAATGCCCCGACGGTAGCGATGTAAATTCCCAGGTTGTGTTGAACAGCTCAAAGTTAGTTGCGCTTTCATTTATCTGAGGGCGTCCTCTTCCAAGGATAAACTTAGTTGTAAGATTTATAAGACTTGCATACACCGTTGCTTCGGTAAGACGAAGCGCAAGATTTCTTACTTTATAATTATCTGCAGCTAACCCATAAATGTATAAGCCGCCTATACCGGCAGCCATAGATTCAATATGGTAGTATTTATCGATTTCAAAAACTGCGTCATTAAATGTATTCTGATTTGAAAGAGCTATTGATTTAATTTCTTCATCAATTAAAAATGCCGCAGTTGTTAAACCTATTGTTGAACCAAGAATTATCCAATCGTCTGAATTGAAATGCGCCGGAGAAGTAAAAACATCGCCGCCGACTTTAAAGAAGTTTGAGAGATCGTGTTTTGGTTTTAGTTCATCCTGCGGAAAAATAATGGATGACCAGAACAGGCTTATAAGAATGAATAATTTTATTTTCATTTAAAACTATGAAAGGGATTTCAGAATGAATCCCGTTAAAAACTTAATGGATATTTAGATCAACTTAATAATTCAATCGCTCGTCGTACAAAACCATCTGATTTTGATAGTGCTTCTTTTGCCTTTTCAAAATCAACGCTGCATTTTTTCATGACAATTGCAGACTTAACATTTCCATTTGCCTTCTTAAGAAAATCGCCTGCTTCTTCATAGGAAGCATTTGTTATTATCATCAAAATTCTTTTTGCCCGTTCTACTAATTTTTTATTTGTCAGTTGAAGATCGATCATCATATTTTCAAACACTTTGCCAAGCCTTATCATAGCTGTTGTAGTAAGCATGTTCAAAACCATTTTCTGAGCGGTTCCGCTTTTCATCCTTGTTGAACCCATAATGATTTCGGGTCCGACTTCAGGGCAAATTGCAATATCAACTTCCGGAAAATTAAATGAACTTCTTGGGTTACAAGTTACAAACAGAGTAACTGCACCGTTTTGTTTTGCTTTTTTTATTGCGCCAATCACATAAGGTGTTCTTCGACTCGCTGCAAGACCGCAAACAATATCTTTCTCTGTAACATTTGCATTGGTTAAATCTTTAGCACCAAGTTCTTCTGAATCTTCGGCACCTTCTTGTGCCTTGAACATTGCTTCTTTTCCGCCGGCAATAAAACCTTCAATTAAGCCTGGAGGTGTTCCAAATGTAGGTGGACATTCAACTGCATCAAGAACTCCTAATCTGCCGCTGGTTCCTGCGCCAAAGTATAAAAGTCTTCCACCGTTTTTTAATGACTCGACTATTTTCTCAATTGCCTGTTCAATATATGGCAGTTCCTTTTCAACAGCTGTTGCAACAATTTTATCTTCATCATTAATGAGTTTTAAAATATCGCTTACCGGAAGAGAATCAATATTAAGTGATCGTGGATTTCGTTGTTCTGTCGATAGATTCTTTATTTCATCAAAAAGTGAATTTGATTCTGAATCAGAACTCATTTATTAATCTCAAGGAGAATTAATTTTTTCCCTTTTTGATTTCGAATATTGTTCGGACGATAGAACAACTCAAACGTAGTAGATTTTTTTATGTAAGCTTTATACTTGAGTTCGGCTTTCTTGTATTCATCGTCAAGATCGCCGCCCTTCATCGCCATTATAAATCCCTTTTCTTTTAATAAGGGGAGAGCATATCTCAAAAGGATTATTAAAGGAACAGTTGCCCGGCTAACTATAATATCAAAATAATCATTATACCTTGTAACAAACTCAGGACTTTCAACACGCTCATTTTCTGCAACAACATTACTTAGTTTTAGTTTATCGATAAACTCTTTGACTGCTTCAATTTTTTTCCCGGTTGAATCTACAAGAACACCACGCATATCACTTCGTACAATTGCAATTGGAATACCCGGAAAACCTCCACCTGTGCCTATGTCTAAAAAGCGAGTGCATTTATCAGGAATAAATTTTGAGATATATGATGAAATGAAGATATGTTTTTCAATTATTGACTCTATATCTTTTCTTGAAACCAGGTTAACTGATTCGTTTTTTTCTGCTACTAATTCAGCGAAAAATGCAAGTCTTTCTACTTTCATTGGGTCGGGATTAAAACCATTTTCCCAGCAAAAAGATTGAAGTTCTTTGAGATATTGTTCCTGAATATCAATCATGAAAGTCCTTTTAAATTAGTTTTTCAAATATACCAATAATATAGAAATATCTGAAGGTGTAACGCCGGGTATGCGTGAAGCCTGACCGATAGATCTCGGTTTTATTCTGTGAAGTTTTTCTCTTCCTTCGGTTG
This sequence comes from Ignavibacteriales bacterium, assembly GCA_016700155.1. Classification (NCBI taxonomy): domain Bacteria; kingdom Pseudomonadati; phylum Ignavibacteriota; class Ignavibacteria; order Ignavibacteriales; species Ignavibacteriales bacterium. The sequence goes on along the minus strand of CP065001.1, from coordinate 4,342,674 downwards.
ACAGAGCTTTTAAATTCAAATAGTTTAAGCTTAAAGGAATTTGTACTGGCTCATATTTTTCTAATCGTTCAATCATTTCCATCTGGCGTTTTACATATCCTTCGTATTTAAGCTCAATTTCAACTTGAGAAAGTGTTGGATCGTCATTTAACAATTCCCCTATTTCGTTTCCGACGCTATGTCCGTTTGACTCAAGAATCTCTCTTAAAGTTAATTCTGGTCTCTTACACAATTTTGAAATAGACTCTGAATTATCGAGTAATGACAATCCTTTATTCTCAAGCAGTGGATTTATTTTTGACGGAAGTAATTTTGTATTATTAAATAAATCAACCATTGAATAGATTTTTTTTCTTCTGTCTTCTACTTCATCAAACTGGTCAGCATCAATAAGTCCTAATTCATAACCATATCGTGACAATCGAAGATCCGCATTATCCTGACGTAACAATAACCTGTGTTCTGCTCTTGACGTAAACATACGGTATGGTTCATCTGTTGATTTGTTTACGAGATCGTCTATTAAAACACCGATGTAAGCGTCACTTCTTTTAAGAACAAATTCAGGTTTGCCTAGAATTTTATTTGCGGCATTTATACCCGCAATTAATCCCTGCGCAGCAGCTTCCTCGTATCCCGAAGTTCCATTTATCTGTCCGGCAAAATAGAGTCCTTCAATTAACTTTGTTTCAAGCGTCAGATCAACCTGGTGCGGTGGAAAAAAATCATATTCGACAGCATAACCGGGGCGAACCATTTTTACTGCTTCAAGTCCCTTGATTTTGTGAAGAGCTTCGAGCTGAGTTTCAATTGGCAGGGAAGTAGAAAATCCATTTAGGTAAATCAAATCACTATCCAAACCCTCTGGCTCAAGAAATAATTGATGCGAAGTTTTTTCTGAGAAGCGAACAATCTTATCTTCAATTGAAGGGCAGTATCTTGGTCCGATCCCTTTTATTAGTCCGGTAAACATTGGTGATTGGTGAAATCCTGTTTCAAGGATTTTGTGGACATCGGGATGAGTGTGAGTTATATGACAACTAACCTGCGGCCGAAAAGGGAAGAGGCTTTTATCAGTTTTAAAAGAAAAAGGTTGAGGGCTCTCATCACCTGGCTGCTCTTCAAGGACTTGCCAGTTTATTGATTGTTTGTCAAGCCTTGGTGGAGTTCCTGTTTTTAGTCTAAATGTTTCAAATCCTAAATGAACAAGAGAATCTGTTATTCCACTTGATGGTTGTTCGCCGAATCTACCACCTTTAGTTGCTACCAATCCAGTATGCATTACGCCGTTTAAGAATGTTCCTGAAGAAAGAATCAAAGCACTGCAATAAATTATTTTGCCGGATAAAGTTTTGACTCCTTGAATTTTTTTATTTTCAACTATAACATCTATTACAGAATCCTCAACTAGGGTTATATTTGAATGATCGACAATTACTTCTTTGGCTTTCTCTGAATATAATTTTCTATCAGATTGACAGCGCGGAGACCATACTGCCGGTCCTTTTGATCTGTTTAACATTCTGAATTGAATTCCGGTCTGGTCGGCTATAACCCCCATCATTCCACCTAATGCATCAATTTCTCTAACAAGGTGACCTTTTGCGGTTCCACCGATCGCCGGATTACAGGACATTCTGCCGATGGCATTTCTGTCCATTGTAATCAACCCAACCGAGCAACCTATTATTGAAGCGGCACAAGCAGCCTCAATTCCAGCATGACCCGCTCCAACTACAATTACATCATACTTTTCCATTGAATGTCTTCAGTTTCACGTGAAACTAAAATTAAGCAGATTTTTGACCTAGTACTCATTTCACGTGAAACTATTATTTACCTATACAAAAATTCCTGAATATGTTATTTAATATGTCGTCACTTGTAACTTCACCAATAATTTCGCTCAAATTAGTCAAAGCAAAACGTATGTGCTGAGTAATGAACTCTCCGCTATTATCTTCAGTAATTGAAACCAAAGCGTTTGATAAATTGTCTTTTGATTTGGTTAGACATTGATAATGTCTGATATTCGATACCACAGCCCCTTTTTCAGTAAAGCCACTAGAACTAAATGCTTTTTCTTTTAGTCTTGTAAATAACTCATCAATTCCTTCGCCGGTTTTTGCTGACAAAAGCACATCAAAGTTGTGATCATTGGGTCTCTTAATATCTATTTTATTCAAAATTCTTAGTGTATTGCTTTGGTCTGGTGTGGAATAACCTATATCTAGAAACTCATCTTCGGCATTATCTGAAACTAATAAAACTAGATCTGAAGATTTCGCCGTATTTAAAGTTAAATTCATCCCCGTTAGTTCAATTGGATCGGTTGAGTTGTGTAAGCCAGCAGTATCATAAAATCTATACAACTGTCCATCTATAATAACTTCTTCGCGAATAATATCTCTTGTTGTGCCTGGAATCTCACTTACAATCGCTCTTGACTCTTTAAGGATATAATTGAGTAAAGATGACTTGCCAACATTTGGGGCTCCAACAATAGCAACATTAAAACCATCTCTAACGGTTCGATTGAATTTAAATGTTGATAGAAGATTATCTATTTCAAAAATTACTTTAGAAATTCTTTCAACAAGTATGTCTTTTGAGATAAAACTTACGTCTTCTTCAGCAAAATCCAGTTCTAGTTCAATATATGAGGATATATTTGTCAGTTCATTTTTTAATAGTTCTACTTTTACTGAAAGAAGTCCATTCAGTTGGTTTCTAGCACCTCGTAAAGCTGCATCTGACCTGGAATTAATAATATCTACAACAGCTTCTGCCTGAGTTAAATCAATTCGTCCATTCAAGAAAGCCCTTTTAGTAAATTCTCCTGGTTCAGCTATTCTAATATTTTGGGAAATTAGAGTCTCAACAATTTTCTGAGTAATAAGCGGATTTCCATGTGTGCTAATTTCAACAGAATCTTCTCCTGTATAGGAATGAGGCGCAACAAACACGGTCACTAGACAATCATCAATTATTCTTGACTCAATATCAATAATTTTTCCATAGTGAACTGTATGACTATCTGCATTTATTAGTTTTGCCTTCCCGTCAAAAATTTTATCGACTTCTGCAACGCAGTCTTTTCCACTAACTCTAATGACTGAGATAGCTCCGATTCCAGCAGGGGTAGCAATTGCGGTGATTATATCTTCTGACAAGTTTATCTAATAAATTAAAAAGTGGGGACGAAAATACTAAATATATTAGAACTCCACAACGGACTTTATGTGCATCACAATTGATCTGCAAGCAGGACAAACTGCCACTAAGTTATGACCGAGCTAAGCTCAAAAGTTAACAATCGTGCGCCATCTTGTCAGTAATCGAATGGTTTAGAAACTTTTAACGTTTGCTTGTTCTCTCCATAACTTATTTTTTTACAATATGTTACAGGGACAACGTTGACTGGCACGTGAATTGTCAATTATGGAATTTATTTGAAATCTAATTTTACTGGAGGAATAATGAGTTCAGAAACCACAATAAATAAATTTGAATTTAAGGCCGAAACAAAAAAACTTCTTGATATACTAGTTCATTCATTATACACAAGCCGTGATATTTTCCTCCGTGAATTAATTTCAAATTCATCGGATGCACTAGATAAATTGAGATTTGAATCAACCAAAGGAACTGAGATTTCTGATAATGATCTTCCTCTTGAAATAAAAATATCTTTCGACGAAAAAAATAATTCTATTACAATTTCTGATACGGGAATTGGAATGACCCGCGATGAATTAATTTCAAACATCGGGACAATAGCTAAATCAGGTTCAGAAGAATTTTTAAAACAACTTACAGAAAATAAAGAGGCCGCAAATAATATCATCGGAAGATTTGGAATTGGTTTCTACTCAGTTTTTATGGTAGCAAAAGAAGTAGTTATTAAATCAAAATCATTTAAGAAAAATGAAGCCGCAGTTTTATGGAAAAGTGATGGTCTTGGTGAGTACGAATTATCGCAGACAGATGAAGATATAAATCGGGGAACTACTATTGAAATTCATTTAAAGGATGAAACTAAAGAATTTGCAAACAAGTTTAAGCTTGAATCAATTATAAAAAAACACTCCAACTTCATTTCCTTCCCGATTTATTTAGAGAATGAAAAAATAAACACCATCAACGCAATTTGGAGAGAACCAAAATCATCAATAAAAAAAGAACAGTACGATGAGTTCTACAAATTTTTATCTTACGATAATGATGAACCACTTGAATCTATTCACACATCCGTTGATGCGCCTATTCAGTTTAATTCACTTCTTTTTATTCCCAAGAAAAGTTATGAGTTCTGGAGATTCAACCGCGAAGATTATGGACTCGATCTATATGTACGCAGGGTTTTAATCCAGCATCAGAATAAAGAGCTTTTACCCGAGTATCTTAGTTTTGTAAAAGGAGTTGTAGATTCAGAGGATCTGCCACTTAACATTTCAAGAGAGACTCTTCAGGAAAATGTTGTCTTCTCAAAAATTGCAAACAGCGTAACGAGCAACATTCTCTCACACTTGAATAAGGTTGCTAAAGATTCTCAGGAAAGATATGCTGAATTCTGGAAGGAACACGGACGCATATTCAAACTTGGTTACATGGATATTACAAATGCTGAAAAATACCAGCAGCTTTTAAGATTCAATTCATCCGTAAGCAAGGATGAAAAAGAATTAATTTCTCTTAAAGAATATGTCGGCAGAATTAAACCAGATCAAAAAGAAATTTATTATGCTTCAGGAAGCAGCAGGGAAGCGATTGATCTTAATCCACATCTCGAAATATTTAAATCAAAAGGCATTGAAGTTTTATACTTATATGACCCTGTGGATGAATTTGTTGTTTCATCAATTAGAAAGCATAAGGACTTTGAATTAAAATCAGTCGATACAGTTGATTTAAAACAACTCGAAAAACTTGAAGACGTTGAAACAAAAACCGATAAACCGGAATCATTGGACAAAGCTGACGAAAAACATTTTGATTCTCTCCTGGCAAGAATGAAAGAAATTTTAGGAGACAAAGTGACTGAGGTAAAAGAATCAAAGCGATTGAAGGGAAGCCCCTCAACGCTTATAAACCCTGATGATTCTATGACTTCAACAATGCAGAAAATTTTAAAGATGTCAAACCAGGGAATGTCTTTACCCGAACAGAAAAGAATGCTTGAAGTTAATAAAGATCATAAGCTGATTAGAAATTTGTTGAATGTGTTTAAGAAAGATTCCAATGATCAGTTTATTGTCGATACAACAGAACAACTTTACGAATCAGCATTATTGCTCGAAGGTAATCTTGAGGACCCCCATAAACTTGTTAACAGGTTAAATAAAATGTTAACAGATGCAAGTGAGCTTTATAATAAGAACAAAGAATAGTTTAAGCTTAGATGTTTTTGTTCCTGGTGCAATAGCATAAAAAATATTTTACCACTTAGGCACTAAGAACACTTAGATTCACTAAGCAAAGGAATTTAATATGTCATTCAATTTTAACAGGCTAACAGTAAAAGCACAGGAGATTGTACAAACCGCAATCGAGATTGCTCAAAACTATAACAACCAGATTGTTGAACCCGAACACATACTTGCTTCAATCGTTCAGGAATCCGGAAACGTTGCAGAAACAATAATTAAAAAAACCGGCGGTAACTATAATGCAGTAAAATTAAAAGTTGTTGAACTTCTCGAATCACTTCCTAAAATAACCGGAACAGGTTTGGGCAATCAACAAATGAGTCCATCACTTGGAAAACTTTTTGATACCGCCGCTGAAGAAGCCCGTAACTTAAAAGATGATTATGTTTCAACAGAGCATTTACTTCTTGCGCTTTCAAATGATAAAGGAAAAGCTGGACAACTTTTGCATGATAACGGCATAACTTATAATGATATTCTTTCAGCATTAAAAACTGTAAGAGGTTCGCAGAGAGTTTCATCACAAAATCCTGAGGACACATATCAGTCGCTTGAAAAATATGGAAGAGATTTAAACGAATTAGTTAAACAAGGAAAACTTGATCCTGTTATTGGTCGCGATGAAGAAATAAGAAGAGTGCTTCAAGTTCTTTCAAGACGAACAAAAAATAACCCGGTACTTATTGGCGAACCAGGTGTTGGTAAAACTGCAATTGCTGAAGGCATTGCTCATCGAATAGTTACAGGAGATGTTCCGGAAAATTTAAAGACCAAAAGATTAGTAGCACTTGATATGGGCGCGCTTGTTGCGGGAACACAATTTCGCGGGCAGTTTGAAGAAAGATTGAAAGCTGTCATTAAAGAAGTACAAAACTCAAATGGAGAGATAATTCTTTTTATCGATGAACTCCACACACTTGTAGGTGCAGGGGCTACTCAAGGCGCTATGGACGCAGCAAATATTTTGAAACCTGCGTTAGCAAGAGGCGAATTGCATGCAATCGGGGCAACTACTCTTGATGAATATAAAAAGCATATTGAAAAAGACGCGGCGCTCGAAAGAAGATTTCAGCCGGTACTTGTTGGCGAACCATCTGAAGAAGATACAATTTCAATTTTGCGCGGACTAAAAGAACGATACGAAGTTCATCATGGAGTGCGTATAACGGATGGAGCCATAGTTGCCGCTACTCAACTCTCTGAAAGATATATTACGGATAGATTTCTTCCCGATAAAGCTATTGATCTTATTGATGAGGCCGCATCAAAACTACGGATTGAAATTAATTCGATGCCGGAAGAACTTGATACACTTGAACGAAAAGTTAAACAGCTCGAAATAGAAAAAGAAGCCTTGAAACGGGAAAAGGATGATGCATCAATCAAACGATTGGAAGAACTTGAACAGGAACTTAGAGAATTAAATGCTGATCAGACACAGCTTCGTTTGCACTGGGATCTTGAAAAAAATAAGATTCAGAAAATCCGCGAGATGAAAAGCGAAATTGAAAACCTTAAACTCGAGGCAGAACGATATGAACGTGAAGGTGATTTAGGAAAGGTTGCTGAGATTCGTTATGGAAGAATTACAAATCTTGAAAAGCAATTAAAAGATGAAACTAAAAAACTCGCTGAAGCCCAGCAAGATAAAAAGATGTTGAAGGAAGAGGTTGATGCGGAAGATATTGCAGAAGTTGTTGCAAAGTGGACAGGGATTCCCGTTAACAAAATGTTAGAAAGCGAACGAAGCAAACTTCTGAAACTTGAAGATGAACTTCATCAGCGTGTGATTGGACAGGATGAGGCTGTTATCGCAGTTGCAAACGCTATTCGCCGCTCACGCTCCGGATTGCAGGATGCCAACAAACCAATCGGCTCATTTATTTTTCTTGGAACAACCGGCGTTGGTAAAACCGAACTTGCACGAGCACTTGCAGAAATTCTTTTTGATGATGAACACGCGATGATAAGAATTGATATGAGCGAGTATATGGAAAAGTTTTCGGTCTCACGATTAATCGGTGCGCCTCCGGGATATGTTGGATATGAAGAAGGAGGACAATTAACAGAAGCAGTTCGCAGAAGACCTTACTCAGTTATTCTTCTTGATGAAATTGAAAAAGCCCACCCTGATGTATTTAATGTTTTGCTGCAGGTACTTGATGATGGAAGATTAACCGATAACCAGGGAAGAACAGTAAATTTTAAGAACACAATTATAATAATGACATCGAATATTGGCTCACATTATATCCAGGATAAACTTGAATTGTTTAATGAGAACAATGTTGAGAATCTGATGGGTGAACTTCGCCAGCAATTACATGAACTGCTTAGAAAAAGTATTCGCCCGGAATTCTTAAACAGGATTGATGAAATTGTTTTATTCAAACCATTGCTCAAATCCGAAATAAGAAAGATAGTTGACATACAACTTGAGCGCGTTCAAAAAATGCTGGACGCAAAAGAGATTACGCTGAATGTTTCCAATGAAGCAAAAGATTGGTTGGCAAACCTTGGGTATGATGTAACATACGGAGCGCGTCCGTTAAAGAGAGTTATACAAAAATATCTTGTTAATCCTCTTTCACAGGAATTGCTTGCTGGTAGCTTTGGTGATGGAGATACAATACAAGTTAATGTTGGTGACAGCGCAAAACTAGTATTTAGAAAATAACACCTGTCATCCTGAGCCTTTCGAAGGACGAGTGTAAAACAATAAATTAACCCAAACCGCAGAAAAAACTTCTGCGGTTTTTTTGTTATTAATTCGTTGTTTTCTTTGGGAAGAATTGGGAAGATTTTTTTGAATGAATTATTAAATTCGTTTTTCCTCATATACTATAACATAAAATCCAATAATATTGGAGGGGAATAATTTTTATTTCTCGGGTGTACTTTGATAACTTATTTTTTAAAAACTCTTCAGAAGGAAAATTTTTAAGCACAAGATGTGTGGATTTGTCTTGTAGTTCTCTACGCTGATATGTGTTTCCATTATTATCTATTTGTGATATGGGTGTACTACTTCCTTCAACAAAATTGTTATCAACAAAAACTACCTCCCTGGCAGGTACAATAAAATTACTTACAGTTTTAATAAATCGATCCAGAGTTTCGGAAGGTATGTGACTCCAAATAAATCCCCCGAATAAAATGTCATATTTAACATCAGTTTTGAAATTGAATAAATCTGATATTACATAGTTTATGTTTTTACATTTTCTGGTTCGTTCTTCTGCTATTTCTATTACACTTTTATTTATATCGACAGCGGTAACCGATTTTGCTGCCGATGAAATTTTTTCTGTCCAATATCCTGTTCCGCATGCAATTTCCAGAACATTCTTATCAGCGAATGTTTTCTTAATGAATTCGCTTATTGTAATTAGTTCTTCTTGTCTTTCGGGCTTTGAATAAATTTTGTCATATTCCTTTGCCCTGGATTCATAGTAGGATGCTAAGTGAGTGTTCAGCTTTTCCATTATTTTGATTTCCACAATGGAAGCAAGGTCTTAAGTGATTCTGCACGTAAATAGAATCCGCCCCAAAGTAATAAACTTATATAAACTGGAAACATTACATGAGTAAGAAGGGGATTCCCGACACGGAAATGTGTTGCGACTGCGCCACCAAGATATGCTGTCAACAATATCAAGCCAATCATTCTGGTGCGTGGGATGATATAAATTATTGAAAATATTAAGAGCAAAATTCCAATAATTGGAACCACCTGAATAGGATAACCTAATTTTACAGTTCCTTCAACCGCCTCCTGTACTCCAAAAATTTTTCCTAAACTATCAAAAACTAAAAAGATAGTTCCGATAATAGTTAAGATCCTTCCCGCCCAAATTTTTCTCTTCGAAAATTTTTCATTTAATTCAGTTGATCTCATAATTGTTTCCTTACTTGATTTATAAATTCTGTGTTCATAAAAATAAACTGTGATATCAGGCTTCACTGTATGCCTGTTTAAACCATTTAATTATTTCTTTATCTATTTGGTTTGGCTCGGTAATCTTCACACGATGCGTAACCATAACATTCCATTTTCCTGAAGGCTCCAGTCGTCCGTTTGTTTTAACTTCCTTTAACTTCAACCCAATGTCCATTCTACTGCCAGAGGTTTTTATAACAGCAAATTTCTTCTTGTTTTTTATCAGACTTAAATAACTTTCTGCAGGATGGACAGTGACATTCATTTTTTGTTTCTTTAATGTGTTTTTTAAATTTTCAAATGTTGAGCGCCAATGATTTTTACTTCCAATAAAATGAATCTCAAAAAGATTCGTTTTGTTTTGTTTGCTTCCCTTGAAGTAAGTATAAATCGCCATTGCATGACCATGTCCCAATCCAAAATCTTTCTTCAACCAGTTTACAATCTCACCAGCTTTTACCCCTGGTAATAATAACCCCTTTCCCTCTGCAAGTTTTTTAAACTCCTCCGGACTTTTACCTGTTTTTAATTTGATATTATCGAGATATGCCTGAAATGACATGTTGAATACTCCTTAGTTTTATAATAATTAATTATTTTATTCAGTTTTTGCAAAACTCTTTGTTGTTCGCCAGTTAGATACAGCCAGACTTGCAACTATAAGCGTACCTCCTAATAAAATCTGCCAGGTCATCTGCTCGTTTAAAAAAACTACTCCGAGTATTACTCCGCCAAGAGGAAAAATGTAAGTGACAAAGCTAAGTTTTGTTGGTCCGATTTCATGTATGAGATAATAAGCTAATACAAAAGCAAAACCTGATCCAACAATTCCAAGGAATAGTAGGCTGATCCATGTAATTTCTAATTGTGGAAATTGAATTGGACTCTCCGTTATAAAAGCAAAAGGCCACATAATGAATGTTGCAGATAGTAGAGGTATTCCACTTCGGATATATCCCGGTGTATTTTGTGTTTTCCGGCGAATAAAAATTCCACTTACTGCATAGAACATTGATGCTAGAACTACCGCAGCCTGCCCCATTACAGAGCTAGCAGATTCACCAACATCTTTGCTAAGCAGAATAACTACGCCAATAAAACCAATAAGTAAACCCGTAACTTTGAAAACCGTCATTTTATCATCATCAAGAAAGAAGTGAGCAATTACTATAGTGAAAAGAGGAACAGTTGCATCTAATATTGCAGCGACTGATGAATCAATAGCCTGCTGACCCCAGGAGATAAGGAAGAATGGAATTGCCTGGTTAATAAGTCCAAGAAAAAGAAGCGGCCACCACTCATTGAATTTAGCTGGCCAATTAGTTCTTTGAATAAATATGATTGCTGCACAAAATAAGAATCCGAACAGAACCCGAAATGCTACGAGTGTAGTGGGACCTATTTCCTCCAGTGCAATTTTTATCCACATAAAAGAAGAGCTCCAGATTATCCCCAGTACAATAAATGCAATCCAATGCTTCATTCTCATTTTATATTCGCTGGTTATATTTTGTTACTTGGATCATCTGATTATAACTGATTATATTTATCAATAATTTTCTTCCATAAAATATTTCTACTTCGGCTGGTATAAAAGATCCGTTATACAACTATTTTATGGTGCCACTTCATATTTTTAATTATGTCCAAAATAATTGATGAAATCCCGCTAATTGCTTTTGATTTACATCACAAATCTGATGTACCTCTCTATAAGCAGCTATATAATCTTTATAGAGATGCAATTCTTGAAGGAAAAATTAAGCAGGGTAAAAGATTACCAGGCACCAGATCTTTAGCAAATGATTTAAAGATATCACGAAACACGGTTGCAATAGCTTTTGATCAATTAAAAATTGAAGGGTATATCAGCGGTAAAACAGGATCGGGTTATTATGTTAATGAAATACCTGATAAGAGACCAATCATTCCTGTTAAATCTTTATCAAAACTTTCAACGCTTAAAAAAGTACGATTACAAAAAAAGATTCCTTTAAAGTTTCGTCAAAGCTGCATCTCAGCGGAAAGGATATTCCCTTTTCAAAACGGAGTACCGGCATTAAACGAATTTCCAATAAGGATCTGGTCGAAACTTTTTAATCAGATTTCTTTTAACTTTTCAAATCTTCATCTGGGTTATAGTGATGCTGCCGGATTTAGACCTCTGCGGGAAATAATAGCTTCATATCTGCAAACTTACCGTGCAGTAAACTGTTCTGCTGATCAGATATTAATAATAAATGGTTCTCAGCAGGGACTGGACATCATAACAAGAATTCTTTTGAAAAAAGGAAGTAACATCTGGATGGAAGACCCTGGTTATAGCGGTGTTAAAGCATCAATGATTGCGGCGGAAGTGAAGTTACTGCCTTGCCCGCTGGATGAAGAGGGAATTGATATGAAATATTCAAAAAAACATAATGCTAAACCTGATTTGATTTATACTACTCCCTCACATCAGTTTCCAACAGGTGTGATTATGCCGATATCAAGAAGACTGGAACTTCTCAAATTTGCTGCTGAAAATAAGTGCTGGATAATTGAAGACGACTATGATAGCGAATTCAGATATATCGGCAATCCATTACCATCACTCCAGGGAATGGATGAGAATAAATCTGTTTTTTATCTTGGAACTTTTAGTAAAGTACTTATCCCGGGATTACGACTTGGTTATCTTGTCCTTCCGGACATTTCCATGATGGAATCTTTTAAATCACTCAAGTACATAATGGATAGACAGAGTCCGGTATTCGAACAGATGATTTTGACCAGATATATTGAAGAAGGTCATTTTACCAAACACATTAGAAGAATGAGAATGCTCTATAAATCCCGTCAGGAATTTATTGTTAATGAAATAAATAAAAATTTTAACGGATTACTGACTGCTGATTTTCTCCCATCAGGCATGCATATCATAGCAAAACTTTCCCCAAAATTGAATGATCGAAAAGTTGCTGCGGAAGCTTTGAAACATAATGTAATCGTCCATCCTATTTCAGATTATTGCATGAAGTTTAAGCAGGCCCCTGCTTTAATAATGGGCTATACTGCGTTTACTGAAAACGAGATAAGGGAAGGATTAATAAAATTGAAAAAAGTTTTGACCTCATTTAAAAACTAAGATGACTCTTCGATAATTTTATTATAATAAATTGGGGTTATTCCCGTTGTTTGCTTTGGCAAGAATTGGGAAGTTTGAATACAACTAATTAATTCACGATGAAAAATAGAAGTAAGGAAACATACAGGGATCAGAGAAAGAAAGAAAAGATTGAGCTTTTCAAACATTTTAGACTTCGGCTCATTGAAGATTTATATAAAAATAAATTTTTTGCTTTGTTTAATCATCGGTGTTTCAAGTGTGGAATTAAAGAAAAGCCATTTCCAGAGACTGGAAACCCTCCAATTCTATGCATTGACCATCATATTCCTATGGTTTTGGGTGGGCATCTCATCGCAGGAAATTTAGTTGCACTCTGTCGAAGCTGTAATAATAAAAAGAAAGATAAGTCACCTGAAGAATTCTATACACAAAAAGAATTGGACAAACTAAAACCCATACTTGCGAAGCAGAAAAATATTTTTGACTTTGCTTTTGATTTGGACTATTGGTACCGAGACCGTAAAGGATATCTTCTTAGTCTTGGCTTGGATCCAAAACGAGATCATGAAAAACTTTGTAATGAAAATGATTGTGATTTTGTAGGTTTATCAACAAGTCGTTATGAGATCACCTTAGAAATAGATTCTCATGAAAAATAATAATTTGATTCAAGTAATTGGAACTCATACAGGATTATTTATCAAAAACTAAAAGTGCAGTTCAAAAGGTCTTTGAGGCATACGATTCTTATCTTGATTTAATAAGAATTCCACAAAGACCCGGATTTTTTTTCTTTGGTGATCCAGATTCGGAGGAAAATAGGAAGGCTTATGACAAATGGCGAATTGAAAATAAAGAAGTTTTGGAAGATCGTCATCGCCGTGATGATGAATATGTTTTTGAACTATTCGCTAAATCCACATTGGCTGGGACTATATTACAATTTGCTTGTACCGGTATAGAAATATTTTCAAAAAATAATCTTATTCCGGTGGGTTTTGAAAACATAATTAAACGGAATACAAAACCTATTAAATTTTGTATTGGAAGATTAATTGATGAAATACCTATTGGATTAATTATTTATGCAGGTAGAAATCAAGCAATGCATTTTGATGATAAAATTTTAAATGAACCAAGTAAAACTGTTTTCAACAAATTAGCCAACTGGTATAGTCCGACATTTAAAAAGTGGTTTGTTAATGATCACTATGACTTAGATAACGATTTGATAATTCATTATGCTGGAAATATTTTATACAAACTAGAATGGTCACAGTATATTGACTACGAGCAAGATATGTTAGAGATGCTGCAGAATAATAAATGATCAGATTTACTTTAATCTAAAAGATCAACCACTTGAAGCATAAACCAGGTAAAAAAATAAAAGTCAACCGCATACCGGAAAGAGGATTTTACGATTCTGAAACTATCAACAAAATTATTGATGAAGCTTTGTATTGCCACATCAGTTTTATTCAGGATGGACACCCGTTTATCATTCCGACCATTCACGCAAGAATGAACGATCATCTTGTTTTTCACGGCGCGAAAGCCAGCCGGCTTCTTGAGCAAATTTCCAGAGGAGAGGAAATAGCTGTTTCAGTTACAATTTTAGATGGACTTGTTCTTGCACGATCAGTTTTTCATCATTCAATGAACTACAGGTCTGTAGTGATTTTTGGTAAAGGCAATTTGATTAAAAATAAAAATGAAAAACTTAATGCTCTGGAAGCAATTACAAATCATATCATTCCAGGCAGATGGAATGATGCAAGAAAGCCAAGCGAAAAAGAACTTAATGCAACTTCAGTTGTTTCGCTTAAGATAGATGAAGCTTCAGCAAAAATAAGAACCGGCCCGCCAAAGGATGAAGAAGAGGATTATGATTTGCCGGTTTGGGCAGGTGTTATACCTTTTTCAAAAAAACTCGAGCCGCCGCAAGAGGATCCAAAACTTAAGCCGGGAATTCTTCTTCCGGATTACATCAAGAAACTTATCAAATAAAAAATGATAAGTTATTACTTAGTCTTATCACAAACTGAAATCAAACCGCAGAAAATTTCATCTGCGGTTTTTTAATTCCATTACATCAACGACTCATATTGCACGGCTTCTTGCGTTGGTTAGAAACACTCCAAAACAGTTTGTTTTTAAGATTTCATTTTTTATCTTAGAATCAATCTCAATTATTCTTCCACCATCTAAAAACAAATAATTTATGAACAGTACCAAATAATACGATATAAACTCTCATCACCCCTACTCGATATCTTATTCAAACAACTATTCATCAGAATTAAAATAAAGTTCGTAATAAGTTAGTTATAACTAAATAACCATAAATAAGGAGTAACTTTATGATAATTGATCGCCGTGTTCTAATTGCTCTTTTTATTTTCCTGCTTACAATATCCGTGAGCGCACAGAATTATGAAAAGAACACAAATGATGGGGCTGTAGTTGTTCAAAATAACAGAGAGAATGGGGATGGTACCTTAGCCCCAATTGTTCATGTTCAAAGAAGTGAAGAATTGAACAGAAGGATTAAAGAACTGACAGCACAATTCAATAAGGCGAGAGAAAATGATGACACGGAATTAATTAAACAGCTTAGTAAACAAATCGATGATCTCTTAGGACGTAATGCAGCTGAACCATTTTCAGATGCACAGCAAATTCCTTATTTAGAATCACCAATTCAAACGAATGCCAAGAGTGTGGCGGGAACCAGTGTAATTACTTCAGGAAATGTTCGGGCAATTGCAACTACAACTCAAAATACCGGAGGAAGGATTTGGGTAGCTACCTCCAATTACGGAAATGGTGTTACAGATACACTAAAAATACTCTACTCTGATAATAATGGAGATAGCTGGGTGTATTTCAAAGCAATTACTTTTCTGCAGGCTGGTATGGATTTTTTGGAAGATGATTTAGACATAGAAGTATTAAGGAACGGAAGCAGCTGGTGGGTATTTGTAACCGGTGGCTATATTCTAAGTGGTGAAAAGAGCGCCTTCTTTTACAGGACAAAGGACGATGGTACCGGCGGTAATTTTCAAAAATTGCCTCAAAGTTCCAGCACAGATCAGTATTGGGCAAGGGTTGTATCAGACTATCCCAAATACACAAGCACTGCCTTCGTTTATATTGTTGCAACAATGGACTCAGTTAACACCACGACAACCAAAGCTGTATATCTAAGAGCTTTTACTATTGAAAGTCCATATGCTGAAACCCCATCAGTTCGTAATTGCAACAGCGAACAGAACGGAAGTGGTTATGGGACATGGTGGTTAGGCGCACCATTAAATACAGTTACCCGGTCTGATGTCGCTTACTTTGATTCAT
This sequence comes from Ignavibacteriales bacterium, assembly GCA_016700155.1. Classification (NCBI taxonomy): domain Bacteria; kingdom Pseudomonadati; phylum Ignavibacteriota; class Ignavibacteria; order Ignavibacteriales; species Ignavibacteriales bacterium. The sequence continues at coordinate 4,326,839 of CP065001.1, read as the reverse complement.
TAGGCTCAGGGGATAGGATGATTACCAGTACTATCTTCTATACCGGTGGTTCGGCATCCCAAATTATTGATCTGACATATAGTGATAATTTTATGCGAGGAATACCTTATGTTAAGCAATTCCTTAGTCTTGGAGGTTTTAAGCATAGCACCCCAATTATGTCTTTCAATGGCGGCAATGACCAGTTAAAGGGTTGCATTGCAGCCCTCAGATACGAAGGCAGTGATGTAGATGCGGTTTATATAGCAACACACAATGGTGGAGCTTCCTGGCTTGATGGGTATCTCGATAATAATTACATTAACAATACGGCTTCGATGACTGATGTTATTGCAATAAAAGGAGTAGATGGAGAATTTAAATTTGGATGGATAAACACAAATACACCAAATCCTGAATTTCTTTATAGCACAGGAAATTTAAACAACACCGGCACAATGAGTTTGACTGTGGCGTATTCTATGTCCGGAGCCGGTGTATACCCGGATGGTGTTTATGGCGGCAGAGCAGGCTACAAACTTGGTGGAAGTGATAAATGCTTCGCTGTTTTTGCAGGACAGAATGGTTCCAATGCATACGGAGTTGGAGGATGTTTAACACCTGTATCTGTAGAAGACGATCAGTCCATACCAAACGAATATTCATTAGATCAAAATTACCCGAATCCTTTTAATCCTACAACTACAATAGAGTATTCAATTCCAGAAGCTTCTTTTGTAAATATAAAAGTTTACGACATGCTTGGACAGAAAATTGCTGAGCTAATAAACGAAGTGTCACAACAGGGTAATTATAAGGTGAACTTTGATGCAGCAAATCTACCGAGCGGAACTTATTTCTACAGGATTAAGACTGATAAATTTGTTGAAGTCCGTAAGATGATGTTAATGAAATAGTTTTTTAATTAATTCATTTAGAAAAAGACCACCTGATTAGGTGGTCTTTTTTTTCTTATTGCTTACTAACAGTACAATTAAATGCATATCTGAAATCATATCGGCGAGAGCATCATGCTGAATTTTAATATCAGACGTATAATTGGGGAGACAAACTTTGCCTCCCGTTTATTTAGTTTTCGATTCATCCTCACTTTTAATTTTTGAGTTAATTCTTTCTAATGCTTCAGATAAAAATTCCCTCTCTGATTTATTGAATGATCGGCTTAAAGCAAAAGTCATGTAATTTTTTGCTTTTTCTAAGTCGCCGGAAATCTCAGAAATCAATCCTTCGTTGTACTTTAACCTCGAAACATTAATTCCCTTAACCTTATATGAATACTTAATTAGCTTTTTTGCCCTAAGATATTCACCGACCTGAATTAATAAATCTGCGTACGAGTAATGGGTTTCCGTATGATTTATATCACCAGCCAGTGCCTTCTCGAAGTAAGCTTCTGCTTTACTGTAATTACCTAACTGGTACACGTTAAGTTTACCCAAAAGACAGTTTGCTCCGGCATGAGAATCATCATAGCTGATCGCGTAGTTAAGAGCTTCAATAACATTCTCTAAGTCATAGGGATAATAGTCCAGCGCTTTTAAATAATAAGTATCTGCCAGATTAGTTGACATTTTATTCTTTCTATGAAACAACGATTTTTAAATAATTATTTGAACTTTCTAAATTCATTTTAATCTCCTCTTCACCGGTATCCCGTATAATTGAACATACATTGCATACCTGTGCAAAAAAAGAAATTGTTTTGCTTAAAATTATTTCGGGTTAGATCCGCCCGGTTGAGCGGAAAGTCAGAGGTTAGTTCTAACTAAATATCCGCACAATACCGAACGATACGCGGGGCATATGTTTTATACAATTGAGCATTTTGTACCATCGTTCTTTATTGTTGAAAAATTGTATTACAAAAATGCTGAACAAAAAATTTAAAGTAAAGATGGGACATAGAATTAATTTACGTATAGAACTCTATTGGCTGATTAATATAAGTATGCCGCTGAATTGGGAGTGTTTCTATTATGATTCACTTAATCAAATTCATTTTTTTGATCTGCGAAAATTTCTCGCCGTTTACCCCCACTTCAATCTTATATAAATAGATTCCCGAAGAAAATGCGTCAGCATTGAAATCAATTTCATGTTTACCTGCTTCAAAAAACTGATTTGTAAGTGTAGTTATCTTTCCTCCAAGAACCGAGTAAATATTTATATTCACAAATTCTTCTTTGGCAAGATTAAAACTAATTTTAGTTGAAGGGTTAAATGGATTGGGATAATTCTGGTAAAGCGCGTAATCAATACTTATAGCACTTATATCAACTTCAATTTCATTTGAGTATTCATACTTTCCGTCGGTATCAATTTGTTTTAACCTGTAAATAAGTTTATCCGATTTTGGATAATCGATATCGACGAATGAATAATAGTGAGGACTATTGCTGTTGCCGTTTCCATCAACAAACCCGATAGATTGCCAACCGGCGCCTGTTCCGGCACTGATGGTTCTCTCAATTTCAAAACCATAATTATTCGTTTCGGTATTCGTCTTCCAATCAAGAATTATTTTGTTATCATAAACTTTTGCGGTGAATGAGACTAATTCGACTGGCAATTCCCCCGTAAAAATATTTTCAGTTAGTATTTTTCCAAATCCGTTATAGGTGCTGAAAACTCCATTTTGAGAGGACGATTCCCTTGCAACAATTCTTGCTGAATCGAAACTGCAATGCAACATATTAGCAATGAATGTCAGCTGCCCCGCAATATATCCGTTTGAATAACTTGATTGATTGTCCGTTGTAATGGGATCGATAGAAAAAAATTCAAGTTTATACCCGGTTACATTTGATGTAACACCCGCGCCGGTAACGACAACGGGAGAATTCACTACATCGCCTGAAAATGTTTGAACGAATGAATTACTTCCTGAAGGCATAACTAACTTTATATCCGGATAATATGGCGCAAGCTGTAAGCCAGTAACAAGCCCGGTCGTTGAGCGGATGATTAGATCGTAATCATTGAGAGCAGCATAGTTGAAGCTTGTTTGTAATGTGCCGGAGTATAAAAGGACTTCGCCTGTAAACTGTGAGTTGTTATAACTTGAATAGCCGAGATGAAAAGCATTTTTAACATCAAGATCATGCTGACCGCCGTAACCGGAAACGATCACTTTATTAATTTGTTGCGCAACATTTATTTGTACTGCAACAAAAATAATAAAGAGCATAAAGCAATGACTTATCTTCATCTGATTTTCTCCCCTATTACAGATGGTTAGGTAACAACTATTCAGTTATGTGTTAAAAACGGTAACTCCTTTGTTGGATTATCGGAAGAATAAATGGAATTTAAAGAGGTATAAAAAAAAGCCGTCTTGCGGACGGCTTTTGGGTAAAAATATGAATTAGTTGAGCATTATTTGACAATGAGCAATTTTTTAGTGTCAGTAAATCCCTTTGCCTGAATTCTATAAAAGTAAGTGCCGCTTGCTAAGTTTGCTGCGTTGAAATCCACTTCATAATTGCCAGCACTATGCTTTGATGAAACGAGCGATTTAATTTCTTTTCCAAGAATATCATACAGTTTAATCGTTACATCAGCTTCTGTCGGAATACTGTATTTAATCTTCGTTGTCGGATTAAACGGATTAGGATAGTTTTGATATAATGCAAACTCAACAGGAATTACTGTAACTTCAACAACATCTGAATAATGATACTGACCGTCATTGTCGATTTGTTTCAGCCTGTATTCAAATGAAGAACCGCCCTTAGGATTTACATCGGTAAAAGAGTAATCCTTTGGTGAATTTGAATTTCCATTACCGGTAACAAACCCGATTTTTTCCCAACCGGATTTTGAAGTCTGCCTTGACACTGACCTTTCAACTTCAAACCCGTAATTATTAGTTTCAGTTTTTGTTTGCCAGTTTAATATAACTTTATCATCAACAATATCTGCACTGAACGAGGTCAGCTCTACTGGCAATTCCTGATCTGTACTGAATGACCAGATTGGTCCTGTTGTGGTAAAATTATTTTCATTGGTTATAGTCACATACCACTGATATGTTTCACCGCCGAGCAAACCATTCCATGTGTATGTTGCGTTTGAATTGTTTGGAATGGTAACAGATCCAAGTTCAACAAACGGGGCATCGCCAATCCCGCTCATTGTGTAAGGCAAACTGAACTGACTATCACCATCTTCTTCAAATTGATTTAAATATGGCGAATAAGTTTTAACATTTATCAGGTTTGCTGATGGATCAAATTCCATGATCCTCAACCAGCCATTGCCACCGTTTGTTCTGCTTTGATAATCCGACAAAAGACTGTGAATTGTATTTCCTTCATAAGTGTCGGTTCTTCTTCCTTCACCGGGAACGTGACCGGATAACATTAAGAATACATTCGGATTATCTCTGAAAGCATTATACAGTGCCTGTCCTTGAGTACTGAAACTGCCGGGGTTGCCGGTATTAATTATCCAATGACTGACTATAATTGCACGGCGGTCACTGTAAGTTTGCAACAAGTTTTCTGCCCAGGTTATTATTGCTGCGTCAGGACTTGTGTCATATTCAAAGTGAATGACAATAAAATCCATTCCGTTAACACTGAACAAATCAAAGTGGTTATCATTATTGGAACCGTAATTGCCTCCGTAATAACCGCGACTGCTAAATCTGTTTGAACCAAAGTATTGGTTATAAAAATTTGTGGTACCATCAGCATCACCGTTTGCTGTCTGGTCATGATTTCCAACAGCTAATCCATATGGTAATCCATCAGGTAAATTTGTTGTAACGGGATTTTCTATTATATCCATTGCATTATCAAGTACCTGCCAGGGGGCTTCAATCAAATCTCCATCATCAACACAATCTCCAAGTCCGGCTGCATAAACGATATTCAGTGCATCTTTATTATTAACAACCCACTGAGTTTGACTATTGAGTATCGCAGCCGAGCCGCCATTTTTCAACGATGTATAATACTGTGTATCCGGAAAACCAATGAGTGTAAATTTCTCACTTGGTTCAACCATTCTTCCATAAAATTTAACAGTAAGATTAGTTGAGCTGTTATCACTTGCAACAACTTCCAGTTGAGGGAACTGATTAATGTCTGTTTGTCCGTTTGTTGGATATACAAGTGTGGGAACAAATGGAAAGATTGAAGCATTAAAAGGAGCTCCCGAAACCCATTCATAATTTAAATTAGTTACGACACCGTTGAACGATGTTCCCGCGGAACCATTTGCCGAAGTTCCTGTTCCTTCATCAAGTGCCCATCTTGCCAATAATCCCGGCTGTGAAATATCTAATTTTGAATTAATTGTTGATTGAATTTCATTTTGTGTTCGGGCGTAATTCCATATTCTGACTTCATCCATCGTTCCATTAAAAAATCCCTGTGCAACATCAGTTGATCGAAGAGAACTTCCGATTGCTAAATTACAAGTTGTTGCCGATGCAACCGGTTGACCGACTGCAAGGGAGTTTTCTAGATTACCATCAAGATATAATCGTAATGTAGTTCCGTCATATGTAACCGCCGCGTGATACCATACATTATTTGCTATCGGCGTTACTCCAAGTATCGGATGATTCAAACTAACCGAAGTCCCTCCGGCACCTTCCTCAAAATCAGCCGCAATAACATTTGTTGCGGCTTTAATACATAGAAAATAATTTATATCAAGATTTGAGGATTCACTTTCAGATGTTCCTTTGGTTATTAATGGAATAGCATCTGGTATACCGCCTGTTCCGCTTGTAACTGAAATGCCATCTCCATCTTTCTTAAACCACGTTTCAAGTGTAAAATTTTCAATTGCTAATCCGCCGCCGTCAGTTACTTTTATATATGAATCGACACCATCAAACCGAATTGCATTATTTGCTTCTGCAGGTGTGGTCGCATTTGCAGTATTACTGTAGTCTGAGAATAAACTGCTTCTGTATGCTCTTACCCTGTAATAAAAAGTTGTATTTAATAAGAGGTTCGCATCAACAAAAGTAGTTGTATTTGCTGCTACTGTTGTTAAAGGTAGAAATGGTCCGCTTTCACCAACAATTGATCGTTCAATTGCAAAGCCTTGCTCGTTGGTGGAGCTATCTGTCCAGTTAAGTTCAATCTGATTTCCAATCCCTGCGGTGGCACTTAAACCTGTTGGTGCTTCAGGAGCCGTAAAACTGATATTAAACGGGGCGCCAAAAACCCAGTTATATCCTGATGATTGAATTGTTCCATTAAAAATTGTTCCTGCCGAACCGTTTACTGTTGTTCCCAATCCTTCATCAAGTGACCAGCAAGCTAAAAGATTCGCCTGCGGAGTTGTGATTTCATTATTCAGATTTGATTGAATCTCAGATTCAGTTTTTGCATAGTTCCAGATACGAACTTCATCCAGCACTCCTGCAAAATAACCTCCGCTTGGTGAAGAATTTGTTCCATCTGATTTTAACATTGTACCAAGCGCCGAGTGTTGAGTTGTATTTCCCTGCGGCCATACAGCAGTTCCTAAAGATTGGCTGGCTTCAAGTAAACCATTCAGGTATAACCTGTACTCACCGTTTGAATCAAATGTAACAGCGGCATGATACCACACATCATTTTGTAAAACTGTCGTGCCGGTTAAAGGATGATTCAAACCAGGAGATTCCGATCCGGTTCCTTCTTCAAAATCGGCTGCGATAACATTCGTTGTTGAATAAATTCCGAGAATATAATTAGCATCCACAGCGCTGCCATCAGTTTCTGGAGCTCCTTTTGCAACGAGAGGAATCATACTAATTCCATTTGTTCCTGTTGATACTCCCGCACCTGTTCCTGTTCGTTTAAACCATGTTTCAACTGTAAATGTTTGTGTTGCCAATCCAGGAGCTAAACCAAAATTTACAAAGTTACCTGTTCCATTAAGTTGAAGTGCCCAGGGTTCGTTCGGGAAAGTTTGTCCGGCTACCCATGTTGGTCCATTTGTTAAAGTTCCGTTTGGACTACTGGCAACAGAGTTTGTTGCTGAAATTCCTGAGCCGTCATTCAATCCCCACCTTCCGATTAATCCTGAACCTGAATTAATTTCCTGTGACATTCCTGATCTGATCTCAGATAATGTTAATGCTCTGTTCCAGATTCTTGCTTCATCAATTCGTCCGGCAAAAAATCCGGCAGCGAGTCCAGAAGAGTTCATAGCTGTTCCTATTCCGGCATGCTGCGTACTTAAATACTGCGGAAATCTGGTTCCCGCTGCAAGAATTGTATCTTTCTCTAAGTTTCCATTAAGGTATAAACACCAACGACGACTTGTTACATCATAAGTTGCAGCAGCATGATACCAAATGTTATTTACAATCGGAGTCACACCACCAACTGGATGATTTAGTCCAGGACTATTTGAACCTGTACCCTCCTCAAAATCAGCAACTAAAACATTTGCAGCATAAGGATAACCCGAAGTGGGTTCATTGATTCCCAGAAAATAATTCGCATCAACTACACTGTTATCTGATTCGCCACGCCCTTTAGTTACTAACGGATAAGCTCGAATACCCCCTGTTGCTCCTGTTCCTCCTGTAGTTGTTACAGAGCCTGTGCCGGTTCTCTGAAACCAGCATTCAACAGTAAAGGATTGCGCACCAAGCGTATTGGTTGCCTGACCAAATGTTACATAATCATTTGTGCCATCAAACTGAACAGCGGTTTGTGAAAAGGTATCTGAAGACAAAAGCAATAAAACTGTAATTGCAGCGGTCTTCATCAGCCTTGTGAAATTGTTATTTATATCTTTGAACATTTTTCCTCCTCCCACAGAAAACAACATTGCTGTCTCCGAGGATTATTTGTTATTGAATTATTGTATGAGATGAATCTTGATTTGATATTACGGGCGGAAATAATCCCGGGTATTCTTCCGGTTGATTTTTGATTTAAATATTTTGCGGAAGCTGATGAATAAATATATTCTACAGCATTAAGAAAAAGCGGAGTAAAACACTTTCGAAACATATCTCCCCCCTCAATAGGAAATATTAGCAATACAAATCACCTATACTGATTGGTGATTACAGGAATTGATTAATTTGTTTGTGTGACTCTTGCTGATGCAGATACTTGTCCCTCAATCTGCATCGTATACTAAACTTAACTTATAATAAAGTTTTTTGACTATCAATAATTTTTTTAATAACACCACGGAACAATTTCAGTGCCTTACCTGAAAATGAATATGAGTAAATGAATTTTAGTAAAATTCACTTGAACAACTATCAACAATTAACAGCAGGCAAGCAAGGGTTGTATCAGAATAAACTTCCATTAAGTATATATTCTGATTTTGATAAATGATAGTCACTATGATTAGAGTAAGAAGCGCCTATTAACCTTCATTTGAACCTGCTGTCATCTTAAAATTAAACTACAAATTTTTCCCTATGTTTTAGAACATTGTTTATTTAGCTTGCGACCAATCCAATCACAGATCGTTTAACCAATTGATCAATACAAGCAGTAAATATTTTTTTCATCTTACTGATGAAAGTCTTGGCTCAACAAGAATAAAACGAAATCAAAATTTTATTTCTCTTTCTGAATTGAAGGCAGCTTACTTTCCAAATGTTGTCAATAGTTATTCAATCAAGCTTAGCCTTGCAGGAACAGAATATTACAAGATCAATAAAAAAGAATTCGCTGTTCCTGAAATGAAGTATCTTACTGCTACTACACCTTGTGATAGTCTTGGTTATTTTGAATCAAAGACAATCGTAAAGGGATTGTGTATTGATATCGACATAAGTCTTATAAACCAGGCTTACCAGGTGCTTTCATCCGGGGGTGTTATAAATCTTGATGACACCTTACCGGGTTATTTCAATTCAAAAAATTTTTTTAGCAGTGTTTATCCGGTTGGCAGCACTGAGCTTGGAAGAAAACTGATTGACATTAATTCAAAAATAATCAGTAAAAGTTTTAACCCGGCATTTATTGATGAAGAATTTTTTTTACAGCTCGCTGAACTTGCAGCATTACATGAATTTGAAAACCTTAACCGTCTGAATTCACTTTCATCTATAAAATTTTCGACAAAAAAAGAAATACTTAAACGACTGCTCACAGGAAAAGATTTTATTGACGGCAATTTCCGAAAGTCAATTGACATAAAACAAATCGCCGCACAATGCTGCCTTTCTGAGTTTCACTTTTTCAGATCATTTAAAGAAGTGTTCGGAACCTCACCGCATAATTACATTTTGAATCGCCGTTTGAATGAAGCAAAAGAACTGTTAAATGAACAGAATTATTCAATCGGTGAAATAGCGCACATCTGCGGTTTTGCAGATATTCATTCATTCAGCAAGTCATTCAAAAAAAATACCGGTATTTCGCCCACCAAATTTCTGACGAAAAATTAGCAGGTTTTGACAAAGATTGTTCTTCATCGAAAATTAGATTCATTCTAAAAAATTTCCGGTAGAAAATTTTTTTCATCGAGGTGTAAAATGAATCGTCATTTACTAGTTGCTTTATCATTCTCATTACTTTACTCCATGGTTCTATACAGCCAGGATTGTGATTCCATCCAATCATTAAATGCTGTTGAACATGTTTTTGAGCAATGGGATCAATACTATTATGATAATTATTTTTCACAGAACCGAGATCTGAAAGGCTCAGGTTATAAACAGTTTGTAAGAGAAAAATCAGAGTTCCAGATAAACAAAGCTGTTAATTTTTCGGAGAGGGAACAGTACCGCTGGGATGTTTTTCAGGAATCAAATCTCAATTATCTCTCACAGAGTGAAAAGCAATTGGTATCGGAGTGGATAAACCTCGGACCAAATACAATTGATCTTCACAGCGGCAGAATGACCTGTCATGCTTTTGATCCTGTTAACCCCGATATACTTTGGGCAGGTTCGGCAATGGGCGGAATATGGCGGACCACAAACGGCGGAGAACTTTGGGAACCGATGACAGATGAACTTCCGTCAATGATTATTTCTGATCTCGAAGTTTGTCCGCTTGACGGGAATATTATTCTCGCAGGAACAGGCAACGACAGATTTTTATCTATAACTATGGGTCCGGGCGTGGGTGTTTTAAAATCTACAGATAACGGAGAAACATGGTACCAGACAAATTTTAATTACTCTCTTGGTCAAAACATTTCAGTATTGAAACTAGTCTGGAAACCTGGAAGCGCTGATTCAGTTTATATGGCAGCAAGCAACGGGATCTGGCTTTCCACAGATGCCGGGGAAACATGGTCAATATTAAGAAGCGGACGAGCTTCGGCGCTTGTGATTGATCAGACGAGAACAAATAATTTGTATTCAATAATAAGAGCTGAGGGAGTTTTTAAATCTACGGATTCAGGAATTACCTGGAACATTTTAACAAACGGAATTCCTCAAAGCAGTGCAATCGGATTTTCATCACTTGCAATTTCAATTTCTAATCCTGAAATACTTTTGGCGTCTTTATCTGATGCGAATAATTTTGGTTCCATTGGATTATATAAAACAACTGATGGCGGTGATTCATGGAATCAAATAACCACGGCACCAAAAGCATTGTGCGCACCTTATGATACAACAAGCTGCTATGGCTGGTTTGTGAACGTGGTTGGAATTAATCCATTCAGTCCTGAGATAATTCATTATGGAGGGATAACAAACTGGAGATCAACTAATGGCGGAACAAACTGGACGCAAGTAGATGTATATAATGCGCCGACCGCAAATTATCCCGGCAGAACTTATGTCGATCAGTGGGATATCGGTTTTCCTCCGGCAGATTCAAACACTGTTTATGCTTTTAATGATGGAGGAGTTCAGAAGTCAACTAACAAAGGTGCTGAGTGGAATAAAATGAATAACGGTTTAGTGACAGCATTGATACATAGAATAGCAAGTTCACCAACCGATACAAATTTAATTATAGGCGGATTCCAGGATCACGGACTTCAAAAATTAATTAACACTAACGGAAATACTAAATGGACAAGATGGTCAGATAATGACGGAACGAATGTCATCATCGATCCTAATAACAATAACATCTTTTACGGAGATTATTTTGTTGGACATCATAGGAAAAGTTCAAATGGCGGCGCTTCACCAACTTCAACCTTTCCAATTAATAACGGGATAACAGAAAGCGGAGTTCTTATTGCGCCTCTTGTTATGCATCCTACAATATCAACAACATTGTTTACTGCAAGTACCGCAAAGATCTATAAGACCACAAACGGTGGAAATCTCTGGACTCCGGTAGCTGATATTCCAAATGTAAATACGCTGGCAGTTGATCAAATTAATCCTGATATAATTTATGCACATGCTTATACAAATACTTCGTGGTCTGTCTGGAGATCAACAAATGGTGGAACTGATTGGATGAGTTTGAATAATTCATCAAGACCAAGTTGGAGAGTTACTGATCTTGAAGTTGATCCGGGTGTTTCCGGAACATTGTATGCAACACGTAACAGTGCTTCATTAAACCAGGATCATATTAAAAAGTCGACTGACTTTGGAGAAACCTGGACCAACATCACAAACAATTTGCCGGATATTTTTGTTTACGCTATAACCATCAGTCCTTATAACAGCAGCCATATTTATCTTGCAACAGAACTTGGTGTTTATGCATCTACTAACGGAGGCGATGAATGGTTTCCGTTTAATGAAGGTTTGCCGATTGTAAGAACTTATGATATTCATTACCATCCTTTGGACAGAACAATAAGAATTGCAACCATCGGAAGAGGCGCCTGGAAAACAAAAGCAATTGATTCTGCAACAGATATTGTTGATGACTTCACTGAACTTCCCGGAGAGTTTAGGTTATATCAGAATTATCCGAATCCATTCAACCCTTCAACTCAAATAAAATTTGACTTGCAAAAAGACAGCAGGTTAAAGATTTATATCTATGATGAAACCGGACAGAAAATCGAAACTCTGTTCGATGGTTACAAACCAGCGGGTACACATACATTTAACTGGAATGCTGAACACGATAAAAGACAATTAGCATCGGGAATTTATTTTCTGAGATTTGTCGCAAATAATTTTGCTCAGACGATAAAGATGATTTATCTAAAATAAAATTTGATCAGCTATTTCATTCATCAGAAGGATTTAATAAATGAAACTAATCACGACAAAGAATTTTTTATCCCTGGTAATGATAATTTTTTCATTCAGTTATTGTGAAGTATCCTCACAAACATTGACAAAAATAACAACCGGTGAATTTGTTAATGACGGCGGCGAATCATTCGGGATTTCCTGGGCTGATTTTAATAATGATGGTTATCCTGATCTGCTGGTTTCAAACGGTGGTGCGGCTGCAGTCGATGTTCCGAATTTTCTTTACTTCAATAATGGTGACGGCACATTTTCCAAAATCAATATTGGACAAATTGTTACATCGTCCGAACGATCTATTGGAAGTACAATCGCCGATTTTAATAATGACGGCTATGCAGATGTATTCATCACAAATAGAGATGGACAAAACAATTCACTTTTTCTAAATAACGGCGATTCAACATTCAGCAGAATTACCACCGGCAGTATTGTCCAGGATGGAGGAAACTCAAATGGAAGTGCATGGGCTGATTATAACAATGACGGGTTTGTCGATTTGTTTGTCGCAAATTTTTTTGAACAGGGTTTTCTATACAAGAACCAGGACGGAAATATTTTTAACTCAATAATTACAGGATATCCGGTTTCAGAGACCAATACATCAATCAGTTGTGCATGGGGAGACTATGACAATGATGGCGACACTGATTTATTTGTACCGAATGCAGCGGCAGCAGGCAAGGCAAATTTTCTTTACAACAATAATGGAGATGGTACTTTTAGTAAAGTTTCAACGGGAAGTATTGTTACAGATCTGAGAGCATCAATGGGCGGAACGTGGGGTGATTATGATAACGATGGCGACCTTGATCTGTTTGTAGCTAACCAGGGAAATTTTGTTAATGACTTATACATAAATAGTAATGGAACTTTCACTTCGCTCGACAGCGGTGAAGTTGTTTCAGAACAAAGTAACTCCATCAGCGGAAGCTGGATAGATTATGATAATGATGGTGATCTTGATCTGTTTGTAACCAACTGGCAAAATGAAAAAAATTTTCTTTATGAGAATTCCGGTTTCCCGGATTATTTGCTTACAAAAATTCAATCGGGGGAAATTGTAAATGATCAGGAAAATACGATGGGTGGAGCCTGGGGAGACTATGATAATGACGGCGACCTCGATCTTTTTATCGCAAACCGCGGGAACCAGAACAATAGTTTCTATCGCAATGATAATCCTTCAAATCAATGGATAAATATTAAATGTGAAGGTGTGGTTGTAAATAGATCTGCGATTGGAACAAAAGTAAAAATCAAAGCTACAATAAACGGAAATTCATTTTGGCAAATGAGAGAAATTAATTCACAGTTTGGATATAACAGCCAGAATGATCCGCGTGTGCATTTCGGACTGGGAGACGCACAATCAATTGATTCTTTGGTTATCGAATGGTCATCGTCATCAACTGAAGTATTTACTAACATCCAGCCAAATAATTTTTATAATGCTGTGCAGGGAACCGGAATTTCTTTAATCACTTCGGTGTATGAAAATTTTCCAAAAAATCCGGAAGGGTTTTATCTTTTTCAAAACTATCCGAACCCTTTTAATCCAACTACAAAAATTGAATTTCAGATTGCGTCGCCCGGATTTGTTTCACTTAAGATATTTGACATTACAGGAAAAGAAATAGCTGCACTAATTAACGGCAGCCAATCTGCCGGGAATCATAAAATCGAATTTAATGGTGAAAGCCTTTCAACCGGAATTTATTTCTATCAATTAAAAATTGATAACTATATCGAAACAAAAAAAATGACACTTTTGAAATAACTCAAAGGTAATTCCATGCAAAACAGGATATTTTTATACGCAGCATTATGCTGCCTACTTTTTAGTGGACTTAGCACGCGATCAGTAGCCCAGAATGAATACGAAATGCTTGTAAGCAGCAGAAACACTCATTCAGTAAAAAAGTTTAATGCACAAACCGGAGATTATATTGACGATTTTATTTCTACCGGTTCAGGCGGGTTGAGTTATACCCAGGATCTGAAAATCGGAACAGACGGAAACGTACTTGTCTCGGGTCGCGGTAATACAGGCATACTGCTTTATGATAAAATGTACGGCGATTATATCAGGCAGTTCACGAGCGGTTATGTTTTAGACAACCCGACTAAAATTACTTTCGGTCCGGATGGTTATTTATATGTCAGTCAGTGGGGCACTACAAAAAATAAAATTGCCCGATTCAACGGAACTTCCGGAGTTTTCATTGATGAGTTCACTCCATCAATTAATCTTGCGCTTGGACACGAATGGGATGAAGAAGGGAATCTATATGTCGCCTGTTATGGTTCTAAAGATGTAAGGATGTATGATACTTCAGGGAACTTCATACGCATATTCACTGAAGCGGGACACTTACAAGGACCAACAAACCTGTGGTTTGATAACAACGGAAACCTCCTTGTCATTGATTGGGTGCTTGGACTTGTACAGCAATTTGATTCATCGGGAGATTTTATTAAAACGTTTGCTTCGGGATTAACAAATGCCGAGGGTTATGCGTTTGGTCCGGACAGCAGTCTTTACATTTGCGACTGGACACAAAATCATATAAAAAGATTTTCCCCTGATGGATCTTATTTAAATATTTTCACTAACCAGGGAAATATGATGGCGCCGAACAGTATTCTGATCAGACCTGTCCAGCTAACTTCTGTTGATGATGAAACAGGGAGTATAGAAAAAGGGTTTCAGCTTTACCAGAATTTTCCAAACCCGTTTAACCCGACAACTAAAATAAAATTCACTGTTGGGGACGCATATTATGCGTCCCCCGCAAGGGTTATGATAAGTGCATTTAACATTCTCGGCAATGAAGTTGCTACACTTGTCGATGAAGAAAAACCTTCAGGCACATATACAATACAACTGGATTTAAGTAAACATACTCTTACTTCCGGAATTTATTTTTTAAGAATGATGGTAAATAACTATTCTCAAACAATTAAGATGATGTATTTAAAATGAATAAAGCAGATGAACTTCAAACTTCAATCACAAGAAAAAATTTCCTCTCTAAAAGTTTTCTAGCCGCAGCCGGAGTTTTAACTATACCTAATTTCCTGCTTGCACAACAAAAGGATAAACCACCTGCAATCAAACCTGAAATTGTAAATGAGTTTGTTAAAATAGCACACACCGATTTTAGTAAAGTGAAGCAGATGTTAGGGGAACACCCAATGTTATTAAATGCTGCATGGGATTGGGGCGGCGGTGATTTTGAAACCGCAATCGGTGCCGCAGGTCATATGGGTTTGAAAGAAACAGCTAATTATCTTCTTGATAAAGGTGCGCGAGCAGATATTTTTGTACTAACAATGTTAGGAAAAACAGAAATAGTAAAATCATTGCTCATTGAATATCCGGTATTACTTAATTCAGCAGGTCCCCACGGCTTTACACTATTACACCATGCTGAAAAAGGCGGAAAGGAATCGGAAGAGCTGTATAAACATCTGCAAGAACTTGGATTAAATGAAAAGCACAGAAAAATATTTTAAATAGTCTTCTTCATCAATTTGTTTTAAAGATTAATTTTCAACAACCATTTTCAATCAATTATGCTGACATACCTGAAATGAAAAATATTATTTGCATTGCCTTTAGTTTAATATTTATTGGGAATATTCTATTCGCCCAAAATATGAGTGAAGACTACGGTGAACTATTTATAAAGGCTGTTAATTCCAATTCTGAATCAGAGCAGAAAGAGATAATCGAAAAAATATTTTCCCACACTGCTTTGACAGAAACCGGAGTTGAAAGACTTCTTTCCTTTGTTAAAAAAATGAATGCTGAATATGCACCATTAACTTATCATCATTCTGAAGTTTTAACCTTTGATATGCCCGATGGCAAAAGTTATATAATGCATCTTTACGCAAAGAAAAAAGATGATGTGATGTGGAAAGATTTTCAATGGCGGCTTGATCCTGAAGCGCCGCACAAATTAAACACAATCGGTTTTATTGCAGATGTTTCTGAACCGGTCTCGCTTCCCAACGGAAGTATTGAACAGAAAAGTACTCTTGACTGGCTGGACAATTACATTAAAACATTAAATGATGAATATGATTTGTACGGAAGTATATTGATCGCAAAAGGTAACGACATCATCTTTGAAAAATATTTTGGATATGAAAATCCATTTAAGAAAATCCCCGTGACGGATAACACCCTTTTCAACATTGCCTCAGGCGGTAAAATGTTTACCGCGCTGTGTATCGCAAAATTAGTTGAAATGAATAAGCTTGGTTATGATGATAAGATAACACAGTACCTGAATGGATTTACCGATAATTCAAAAGCTGATAAGATTACGATTCACAATCTTTTGTCTCATACTTCAGGAGTTGCTGAATACTGGTCGGGGCAAAACGATAAAGCATTTTATTCAGCTAAAAATCTTAACGATCATCTTCGGCTTGTTTATAAATCCGGTTTTGATGTTGATGCAGGCACAGTATATCAATACTGCAACTCCAATTTTATTCTGCTTGGTGCCATTATAGAAAAAGTGACCGGGAAAACTTTTTTTGATGTTGTACAGGAATTTATTTTCAATCCTGCTGATATGAGAACTTCCGGATACTATAATCAAACAGAAAAAAATCTTGCACTTCCTTTAACAAGAAGCAGAGATAACAAAGAATGGGTTGAGCCGGTTCAGAGGAATAAAGAATCAAGGGGAACATCTGCGGGCGGAGCTTATTCAAATGCAAAAGAAATTCTGAAATTTTCTCTTGCGTTAAAGAACAATCAAATTGTTTCCAGCAATACTTTTTTAAATATGATTTCAGCGAAGAATAAAAGTGTTAAAGAGCCTATGGATTTCGATTATGGTTATGGATTTATTTTAAGTAAATCAGGGCAGGAAACTAGTTACGGTCACGGCGGAACAGCAGGCGGAGTGAATTTTGAATTCCAGTACTTTCCTTCATCAGACATTACTCTCGTTGTGTTCTGTAACCAGAATAACGGGGCTTATGATGATCTTAAGAAAAATGCTGTTAAGTTAATAACGGGTATGAGGTGAGAAAACAGGAGTGATTTGTGGATCTCAGCAATTTTCTGGCAGTCATATTTTTTTTCTTTCACTTAAAAAGAAAATATGAAATCCGATAATTAATTAGTTGTTGACATTTGTTCTAAATTGACAAAAGTTAAAATCGGTAAAAATAATTTTGTGGGGTTAGTATGAAATCAAATTCTGTAAAATACCTTCCTATTACAAAGCTGATAATCTCAAAATTATTTTTTGTTTTTTTTCTTGTTTCGTTTGGTTCGTGTAGTAGCTCCAGCGAAAATAATTCCTTCTATTGGGATTGTATCCCAGAAGATATTTCTCCTCTTCATATAAAAATTTTTACTATAGAATATGACCCGGAAAAGGATAGTATTAAAGTAGAGGGTTATATTCTTGATAGTCTGCAAAATGAAGCTCTAATAGGTGGAAATGTTAGTATTTATGGAGAGGAAGAAGACTCAATATTATCAAACACAATGACCAATGCAGAAGGATTTTTTAAACTAACAGCCAAATATTCTACAGCTCATATCATTAAGTTCTCACATATAGGTTATAAGAAAAAAAATTATGTGTTAAAAGATTTCATCAAACAATACTTCAAGCTTGATAATTATCAATAGTTGCTAATTTTATTTTGAAGTTTCCTCTCCTCTCTCTATCTCTGCCCATGAACAGAAATGATCATGAATTTTTGAATCTAATCTTTGATGTTTTCATCATACGGTCAGATCAATTATTAATTATTATGGGAGAAAACCTAAATGGAACAAACAATTCAAAACGAAACTATAGCAATGCCGCGCATCGGCGAAAAAGCGCCTTCATTCAAAGCCGTAACAACACAAGGTGAAATTAATTTTCCGCAGGATTATTCAGGTGAATGGGTTATTCTATTCAGTCACCCTGCTGACTTTACTCCGGTCTGCACTTCGGAGTTTATGACATTCGCTTCAATGGAAAATCAATTTGCTGAAGCTAACTGTAAGTTAGTCGGTTTATCAGTTGACGGTCTTTACAGTCACATAGCATGGTTAAGAACTATCAAAGATAAAATTGAATACAAGGGAATGAAAAACGTAGAAGTTAAATTTCCTTTGATCGAAGATATCACAATGGAAGTCGCAAAGAAGTATGGAATGATACAGCCTGGTGAAAGCAATACAAAAGCTGTTCGCGCTGTGTTCTTCGTCGATCCTAAAGGTGTAATAAGAACAATACTTTATTATCCTTTGAGTCTCGGAAGAAACTTCGATGAACTTTACAGAGTGTTAATAGCTTTACAGACCGCTGATAAATTTTCAATTGCAACTCCCGCTGACTGGAGACCAGGTGATGATGTTATAGTTCCGCCAGCCGGATCCTGCGGAACAGCAAAAGACAGAATGGATGGCAAAGAAAAAGATGTTAAGTGTTATGACTGGTTCTTCTGTACAAAACCAATTGATAAAGCTACGGTTTTAAAAGAAGTACTTAAAAATAAAAACTGACAGAGCCCGTTTATTTTAAGATAGAAAAGGTTGTCTCAAAAGTAATTTTTTTTTCTGTCACCCTGAGCCCGCCCGTCCCTATGGGATCGAAGGGTGATGATAATTCAAATTGTCAGGCTTCGACAAACTCAGCCTGACAATTTTTAAGTTTTGAGACAACCTCTGTTTTATTCCAGATTACAATTTATCCCTGCGTTTTTGATTTCCCTTTCAGCACATCAAACCAGTTTATCTTTCTTGTGAAGAACATAACTGATGCAAGTATAAGCAGCAGCGCAATGTTGCCAAGTAGTAATGAATAATCCTGCAACTGAAGTATTACGTAAACAAATCCGTAAAACAGAATAAGCAATCCGGCGATTGCTACTGTTATCCCGCCATTCTTAAAAATACTTTTTACGTACAGACTGATCAATCCTATCACAAGTACAGCAGCAAACAAATAGGAATACTGGAACTTGATATATTCAGACAACGCAAGGAGGAGTGAATAGAAAATCACTAACGCGAGTCCGATTAACAAATATTGTATAGGGTGTGTTGCTTTACCGCTGAATACTTCAACGAGAAAGAAACTTAAAAAGGTGAGAAGTACAATCAATATTCCGTATTTGGATGAACGCATTGTCTGCTGGTATTCATCTGCGGGAATGACAAAACGAACTCCGAAGGCATCATCAAAAATATTGTATGTGCTGCTGTTCCAGTCCTGTGGAAATGTCCGGTTAAATTCATTCACATTCCATGATGCTGTGAATCCGTTTTCATTTATCTCTCTTGTTGCAGGAAGAAAATTTCCTGAAAAGTTCGGGCTTTGCCAAGTAGAACCGACATTTACTTTTGTGTTCTTACCAACGGGAACAAAGTTGAGTGATTCAACTCCGTTCAGACTAAGAGTTAGTTCAAAACTGTAATCAGGTTTATCTTTTTCAATTATGAGTGATGAATAGAATCCATTCTTAAAAACATTCCTGTCTTTCAATCCGGGTTTAACTACCTGTTCAGTGTTATCCCATCTTAGTTTTATATTTTCTTTTATGCCTCTCGGATCACTGACATTAAATGATAAATAACTTTCCTTTAAAATATCCGGATTAAGAACTTCACTTATCCTGGCAGGATTAAAATTTCCTTTTATGATCAAATCTGTTTTGTAAACTATAGTCTGGTAAATTCCGCGGTAACGTATTTCGGGATGCACTTTTGATTCGATGATGAGATCATCCGGCAGAACATATTTTACATCCTGCTTTGTAAATGTTTTTCCGTCTCCCGTGGTTGTATATTCGTTTACAAAAGTCAGAACGGGTCCGGCAAGAGTTTGCTCTCCCGCCCAGCCTTTTCCAATTTCGGTGATAGCTTCGTGCCTGTATGATTGTCTCTCGGTTATTAGTGATTGGATCATTACAAGCGGGACTAAAAGAGCGATGACGAGTGCGCCGGTGAAGAGTATGCGAAGTGTGACTGATTCTTTATTCATATAGAGCCTTTTTTGATTAGTGAAACACTGGAATCAATTCACAATAATTCCTCCCGCAAATATATTATTTACTTAGCCTACTATAAAAGATGGTGATGTCCTAATTTCACACTTTGTCAACCCGATGGCATTGCCATTCGGGATCTATTAAACTAAGAAGATTCTGAAATAATCCGCCGCGGCGGACAGAATGACAGATTGATAATTTGAATATAAAAGTGAAATTAGGACACTATTTATAATTTATTAATTCTGTGCTGTTAGACTATGCCCTAGCTTATTTGTTCAGTCATTTTGTGGTCAAATAATTTTCTCCAATAAAAAAGGCTTGTCGAACTTTTGTGATTCAACAAGCCTTCAATTACTTATTGGCTTAGTTTATTCTTTTACATCATCGCTTTTCTTTTCAATGATTATCCTCTTTACTTATTTATCCTTACCCGGCTTTTTGATTTTTATTTTCATCTCATCGGATTCATGTTTTTTGAGATATTCTTCAGCTTCATCGCCTTCATACACTTCTGTTTTTTCTTCACCATTTTCATTTGTGGTTACTTCAACTTTTTTGTTTCCATCATTAATTGTGATCTTTATTTTCTTATCCATTCCATCACCGCTTCCCCAAACATAGTTGTCGTCATCGTTTAGGATCATCACATCAAACTCATCATCGCTGTCTTCATCAGAACTCCACACCATATTATCATCTGAATCAGAATCCAGTATAATTACTTTTTTCTTTTTTATTACATCATCATCCCCGTCAGATGAATAAAATCTGAATTTCTTTTTTGAAGAGGAAGACATCTTTATATCATCAAAAAGTTTTTGCGCGTCATCGCCTTCAATAACAACATCACCGTTTTCTGTTGTGATGGTGATCTTTTGTACATCACCTTTAACATCTTTCAGTTTATCAGAAACTTTTTCCTGTGCTGATGTAAGTTGAAAAACAGCAAATACAGAAATCAAAAAAATTATTAAGTTAGTCCGAGTCATTTTTAGTCCTTTCTTTTTTACAGCACGTTAGATGTTAGTTGAAAGAATTTAGTTCCCGAATTTAACATTTTTTAACACTTTGTTGTCAGTACACAATAAAACTTAAGAGGTAACAATGTTTATCGGACATTTCGGAGCTGGTTTTGCAGGGAAAAAATTTGATAAAACTGCTTCGCTCGGCACTTACTTTATGGCTGCTCAATGGATTGATCTGATCTGGCCTATTTTTATTCTGCTCGGTATCGAGCGTGTTGAAATAAACAAAACAGTATCTGCTGTTACACCGCTTGATTTCGTTTATTATCCGTTTACACATAGCCTGTTTGGAGTTATTGTCTGGGCGGTTGTATTTGGCGCAGTTTATTTTTTCATTAAGAAAAAATTTAAGACAGCGCTAATACTCGGCGCACTTGTATTAAGCCACTGGTTTCTTGATCTGCTCGTTCACATTCCTGATCTGCCGATAATTCCGGGTAGTGAATTGAAAGTAGGTTTTGGATTATGGAATAGTTTTGCTGCGACTGTAATTCTCGAAGGCTTGGTGTTTGCTGCCGGAGTTTTTCTCTATTACAAATCAACTAAGAAGAAAAACAAAACAGGTGTTTATGCTTTATTAGGATTGATAATATTCCTCGTTGTAATGTACATAGCCAACCTGTTTGGTCCTCCGCCGGAAAATGTTGAATCAATAGGAATAGTTGGCAATGCACAATGGTTAATCATTGCCTGGGGTTATTGGATTGATAGGAATAGAGGGTAGGGAATTTCGTGATGGACAAAAAACAAATAACCAAAGACTATAAAATGCAGAGACAACCTGCTGGCATTTATGCTGTTCACAATAAAGTTGACAATAAAATGCTTATCGGTAAAAGTAAAAACCTTCCGGCGGTAGTTAGAAGGTTTGAGTTTACATTAAAGATGGAAAGTTATCCTTACCAGGAACTTATCGACGATTACAAAAAACACGGTTCAGAAAATTTTGAAATAAAAATTATTGATGAACTTAGTATAAAAGAAGAAACCTACGCGGAGATAGATAAGGATCTTGAATCACTTGAAGAGATGTGGATAGAGAAACTGAAATCAGAAGGAGTAAAGTTTTACAACAAGGCTTGATTCACCGCGATCAAAACCTAAAAAAAATCAATTTTTAGCGGCAATCCTTTTGATTTATGAAATTATTTTGCCTATACTTGCACAGATTAGAATTCATCACTAATCATTCATTAACCACTCATCAATAATCGGAGGTCTTTATGAGGCAACTCATAGTACTTTTTAGTTTTCTTTTTAGTTTTGTAGTTATCCAGGCACAGGATACACACGTTAGACCGGGAACAAAGCAGAGTGAGCAAAACACACCAGCAAACCTGCACCAAACCGATGCACTTCAGTTTGAAGATTTATTTAACGGACCAAATGAAATTGCTGATCTTCAGGCTCGCGGCTGGGTTGTTATTAATCAGGATGGCGGCGGTACACAAGCTGCATGGTTCACACCTGATGGAACAGTATTCCCGGCATTTGAAGGTCCTACAACCGGGTTTGTAGCTTCAAATTATCAGGGCGCAAACGGTTTTTATATTAATCACTGGTTGATTTCACCATTGGTGGGTGTATCTTCCGGCGATACTCTTACATTCTATCACAGATCACCTGATGCAAACGCATGGGATGATTCACTGTATGTAAGAGTTTCACCAACTGGCGGCTCAACAATTCCTGATTTCACAATTTCAACACCAAGATTTATAACCAGCGAAGCTGGATGGGCTCAATATACATATATATTTAACGTTAGCGGTATGGTTCGCTTTGCTATTCAATATGTAATTTATGATGGCGGTCCGAGCGGAACATACTCAAACTACATTGGCATCGATGCTGTACGCGTAAACGGACAGGGTTTTGTTCCTGTTGAGCTTACTTCTTTCAAAGCAAATGTATCAGATAATAATGTTAGCCTTAACTGGGAAACAGCTTCTGAATTAAACAACCGCGGTTTTGAAATCCAGAGACTTGTCGGTGAAGAATTCCAGGTAATAGGTTTTGTTGAAGGAAACGGAACAACATCAGAAACCAACCGTTATTCATACCTTGATAAAAATCTTGGTGAAGGAACTTACAGCTACAGACTAAAACAAATAGACTTTGACGGAACATTTGAATATTCACAGGTTGTTGAAGCTGATGTAGTTTCTCCTGTTGAATTTGCACTTGAGCAAAACTATCCAAATCCTTTCAACCCAAGTACAGTAATTAATTTTGGATTAAAAGTTGATTCAAAAGTATCACTTAAATTATTTAACGTTCTTGGCCAGGAAGTTGCAACATTAATTAATCAGGATTATGCAGCAGGATCACATAACTTTGATTTCAATGCAGCTAATCTTAACAGTGGTGTTTATTTCTATCGTATAGATGCCGCAGGTATTGATGGAACAAACTTCTCCGCAACAAAGAAAATGATTCTTACAAAGTAATCTTTCTTTAATATTTGAATTCACAGCCCCGCTTATAGCGGGGTTTTTTATTGATTGCTATAAACCTGCATTATTGTACTTAATACTACGATAAATATTATCGGGAATTGTATTAAATTTAAACCAGTTATTATGATAAAAATGAAATTAGATTGTTATGGTTGCCATAGTTGAATGCGGTAAGAAGATAGACAATAAATTACCTGAAGTTCTGGGGTTTCTTAACCAGGAATTTAAAATAACCGAGAACGAATTCACCATTTGTAAAGCCGATAAAATTATTCTTATCGGTGAGGGTGAAGCATGTGAAGGCGCAAAAAAACTTAATATGCTTAACCTGTATTCAGTTCTGAGAGTAATAAAAAAACCGATACTTGGAATTGATCTTGGAATGGAATTGATGACTGAAAATATCTTAAACGATAATATTGCTGGACTTGGCATCTTTCCCTATAAATCCGAGCGCAAAGAAAACGACACTGAACCGGAAGGAACTTTCAAAGAAGTTGATATAATCGGCAGTTCAATTCTATTTAACAATATTGAAGATCATTCAAAGTTTTTGTTTAAAGAAAAATATTTTATGAACCTGAATGAAATGTCAACATCATCAGCGGATAATGGCAGCAGGTTTACAGCTTCGATTGAAAAAGGAAAAGCTTACGGAGTTCAGTTTCATCCGGAAGTTTCCGGTGAACCGGGAATAACTTTAATTAAAAATTTTTTAGATAGCTGATCTTTCTGGTTAACTCATTCTTATTTACGGTTCATACATTGCCTTCATTTAAAAACTTTTTTTTGATTTTCCTTTTACTTGTTGTTGCGCCTGTATCCGCGCAGGATTCATCTCACACAAAATTCTTTCCATCTGACTTTAATTTTAAACCATTGGCTGCAGATCACAAAGAAGCAAAACTTGGAATACTTTATTACACAGCTTCAACGAACCTTAAGGTCGATGTTGGTTTCGCCGCGGATGTTGTTCAGTTCATTATGCCTTCTGACAAAATTAAAATAGTTGTTGGTATTGAATTTCTTGCTTATGCATTATCCACAAGTTATGAAGGGAAACGATTACAGATTGACGCTGTCGATGGATTGTTCGGTGGATATGTTTCCATTGTAAAATCATTTTCCGAAAATAAATTAATGGCTCGTTTAAAGATCATTCACAACAGTGCACATCTTGTTGATGGTCATTATGACAATGTTACAAAAACATGGTTGAATGACTATGAACCAGTTCCATTTACAAGAGACTATGGTGAACTGACAATTGCGAATGATATGTTATTCAATTCCTCACAGCTCAGGTATTATGGCGGCGTTACTTATTCCACTCTTATCAGACCCGATGATCAGAAAAGATGGAACTTCCATTTGGGAATTGAATCTTCTTTTGAAAATCTTGTCGGCAAAATTTTCGGGGAAAATGATAATATATTTTTCGCTCACCATTTTTATCTGAACGGTACCGGTAAGTATGAAGGTAATAACCATACAATGGGAGGAATTAAAATCGGAAATTGGTATGGGCGTGGAATTTCTTTTTATGTTTCCTACTTCAAAGGTTTCGATGTATTTAATTCTTATTACAAATTCAAACGTGAAAAATTCGGAGTAGGATTTAAATTTGATTTCTAACAAGTCCTTTTGATATATTCCTTCTATAATCATTGTCAGTCTGAGCCTGCCTGTCCCTATGGGATCGAAGACTGAAGTTTTTAATAATATATAGCTCTCTGATTCTTATGTACTCAATATTTGAAACTGAAATAACAATTCGTCCTGATGATATTGATATGAACGATCATGTTCACAACACAAAATATCTCGACTACGTACTTGCAGCCCGTTATGACCAGATGCAAAAGGATTACAAGATGTCAATGTCGGAATTTCATAGCACCGGTTACAACTGGGTAGTAAGCTCAACGCATATAGATTACAAGCGCGCATTAACCCTTAACGATAAAGTTGTCATCGTCCGAACTCAGCTTGATTCAGTCAGTGGAGCGCAATGCACAGTAAATTTTAAAATCGTTAAAAAAGAAAATCAAAAACTTGCCGCTGAAGGTTACCTCGTTTATACAATGATCGATTTGAAAAGCGGGAAGCCTGTTCGCATACCACAAGAGATAATCGACAGATATTCAATCTGAAATAATTCTCTGTTTAAATTATCACTTTGTCCATTCCTGACTTGTTATTCTCTCATATAATTTTATTTTCTTAAAAAAAGTAAATATGAGGAATACCAGGTATGAATGAGTTCTTAAATCAAAATTATTTTGGCAATACAGTACAGCAGTACATTGTTTCAGCAGTTATTTTTATAGCGGGCATAATAATAATTCATATTTTCAAAAAAATTATTCTTAGTAAACTCAAAAAATGGTCTGAAAAAACCGAGACTCAATTAGACGATATACTTATAAGAGGAATTGAAAAAACAGTCGTTCCTCTGCTTTATTTCGGAGCGTTGTACTTTGCCATCAGTTCGCTAAACATTCCGGAAAAAGTTCAACGAACCATAGATGTAGTTACAATTATTGTAATCACATTTTTCTTTTTACGGACTGTAACTTCAGTAATAAAATTTATTCTTACTTCGTACCTTGCTAAGGGTGATCACACAATTTCAAAACAAAAGCAGTTAAAAGGAATAACGACTTTAGCATCAGTTCTTGTATGGGGGCTGGGATTAATTTTTGTTCTGGATAATCTTGGTTTCAAAATATCGGCAGTGATTGCGGGATTAGGTATTGGCGGCATTGCAGTCGCCCTTGCTGCGCAGACTATTCTTGGTGATCTGTTCAGCTACTTTGTGATTTTTTTTGACAGACCTTTTGAAACAGGAGATTTTATTATCATCGATAATAAGCTCGGTGTAGTTGAACAGATAGGAATTAAAACAACACGAATCAGAAGTCTTAGCGGTGAACAACTTGTCTTTTCAAATACCGATCTTACTAATTCACGTGTACACAACTATAAAAAAATGGAAAGACGAAGAGTTGTATTTTCAATAGGGATTGTGTATCAAACAACTTATGAAAAACTGAAGATCATACCGGATTTAGTAAAACAAATAATTACCGAACAACAGGATGCAGATTTTGACCGCGGACATTTTTCATCTTATGGTGATTTCAGTTTAAACTTTGAATTTGTTTATTACGTCACAGGTGCTGATTACAACAAGTATATGGATATACAGCAGGCGATTAACCTTAAAATATTTGAAGAGTTCTCTAAAAGGAAAATTGAATTTGCATATCCGACACAGACTCTTTTTCTGACAAATGAAAACGGAAACGGAAGCGTTAAAAGATCTTATGCTGAAAATTAATTAACGGTTAGCATGCTGCTGCAGTAATTCATTTGCTCTTGGTTTATAAAGCAGGTGATAAATAACATTCAGGTATGAATGAAGATCATTCTGCTCAATGTTTGAGGCGAACTTCCAGAAACCGTATATCTTTGCGAGTGAAAGAAGATTGTTGGAGTACAATTCCCAGTTGTACGTTGTATCAACCCGCTTTATAGCTTTAGCAGAAATTTTCTCCCAGTACTTTTTATCCTTATTACATTTTTCAATAAAGGAAAGAATCTTTGCTGTAGTTTCTTTTCCTTTAATCGGATTGATATGAAAGCCGGAAACTTCATCCTGGATAATTTCAAGCGGACCTCCATACAACGTGGCAAAAACAGGTAAGCCCGAACGCATTGCTTCAAGAACCGTCAATCCGAATCCTTCAAACAACGCCGGCTGAACGAATATCCCTTTGTGATCAGCTATTATCCTGTAAACTTCACCGGTTTCATCTTTCTTAAATCTTTTGCCTATCCATCTGAATTTGTTTCTCAGGTTGTACTTGTTGATAAGATCATGCATTAAATAAATCTGTTCTTTCTCTTCCTCATCACCGGATTTCATCGGGTCAACATTACCGGCGACAATAATCAGGTTCGCAGCTTTCTGAAGTTTCTGGCTTTCACCAAACCATTTTACAAGTGAAGTAAGATTTTTGATTTTATCTAATCTCGCGATTGAAAAGATCGGTATCAGTTCGGGGTTTTCCAATTTACCAACAACTTCATCTGATTCATCCTGACTGAATAGCAGTTTCTCAAGTTCTTCTTTTGTGTCTTTGAGTCGTTCTCCCGTTTCATAATAAGGAAAATAAATTTTAGTGTTAACTCCGGGTGGGACTATGTTAAACTTAGGATGAAATAATTCTATACCGCCTTCAACACGGTAAAGTCCCGGCATAGTTAAATTCCTGTACGATTCATACTGACCTATAGTTTCTTCAGTACCTGCAATTTCCTGGTACGATGACGTTATAATAAAGTTAGCTGAGTTCATTGCAATAAGATCTGCTGTGAACTGAAGTGAAAAGTGATATTGGTCTTCAAGATTCTTCCAGTATAATGCGCTGTATAAGTACTTACTTTTTTCAAGTGCATGTGCAATGTTGCACTGTGTAACTCCGAATTTTTTTGAAAGAATATACCCCACGAGATTTCCATCAGAATAATTGCCGATAATAAAATCAGGTCTTCCATTAAACTCAGCAAGTAATTCTCTTTCAGAATCTTCAGCGAAATTTTCGAGGTATGGCCATATCTCAAATCGTGAAATCCAGTTATCAGTAACATTACTATTATGTGTTCTGAAAGGCACGCGAAGTATCCACGAATTATTTGTTTCATGTACTTTTTCCATACGTTGATTGCATTTGGTTTTACCTGCATTTGGAATTAGTCTTGTAAGAATTATGATCTTTGGTTTTGCGTTAAGTCCGGATTTCTGTAACGATTCCGACATTGACTTTTCAAGTGCTTTCACCTGGTCAAGTATATACACTACCTGTCCGCCTGTATCGGGCATACCAAGCACGCCTTCCTGCCCGAAATAACCATGAGGTGAAATGATTGCTATGTTGAAGATCATCGGTATGCGTGAAAGAAAATCTTTAAGTGAGTTATGATCGGGCGTCTGCATTAGCCTGTCAAGGAGTTCAAGACTTTCAATGATAGTCGCCGCGTTGTTTCCAAGTCCTGCCTCAAATCCTAAACTCTGAAGATCATTTTTGATTTTTGAATATGGTGTGTTCTCATCTTTTTTTCTAAGGAATGCAATGGCTTTGTCGATTGCGGAACTAAGCATTGATGGGTCTTTAATCCTGTCATTTAAAACAAGCTGCTGTGATTTGTACTTGTGAAGAAACAGAAAATCAAAAAGTATTTTACTTAGTTTTTCCGGTTCTGTAAACATACGGCTTGATAAATACCGGTTAAGATACTCAACACCTCTTCCGATATTTTTTGATTCGGTAGTTCTTGGAAATTTAAAATAGAAATGATTAAAGTTAAGAGTTAAGGGGTCTTCAACGTTTTGACCGTCGACATGATATTCTTTAGCCCTAAGATATTCAGTCACACTGGATTGTTCATAATATTTCTCTTCAGTATTAAAAAGATAAAAGAACGAATCTCCTATCTTTTCCCTGAATTCAAAAAAGATTGTATTGTTGATGCAGACAGACTCGACTATGTGTTTAGCAATTTCCGCCAATGCTTTGTAACTGCCGTTTTTATTTTCTGATTTATGATGATCGAGAATATCAAATAGATTTCCTTTTACTAATAATTTGTTTTCATAAGCCGCTACTTTATTAAGGTATCCGAAAAAATCATTCCTGTTATCTTCAATTAATTTTAAAACATCCATATCAACCTCTTTAAGTAAATAGAAAATTATAATGGTTAATGCCTTCAATTATACCGCCCGCGTACGAACGCTGTGCGAAATAAACTCTTCGGCTTCCTCTTATTTTTTCCAGCTCCTCGCTGTAGTTTGCAACAACAACACCAAGCAGATCACCTTTCAGCATTTCTTCATCATTACCCGAATCACCTGCGACCAATATTTTTTCATTTTCAATATTCCACCTGTATCCAAGGTATCTTATCGCTTTTCCTTTTGAAGCTCTGTATGGAAGAATATCAAGAAACTTTTTGTGGCTGAATATCACATTCGCTTTTATTTTATTCTTTAAAAGAGTGTGCCTGATTTTTGTCAGACGGTCTTTGTTCTCTTCCATATAATAACTGACTTTAAATTTTCTTTGCTTGTCTTTTTCCTGCATTTGAAGAAATGTCAGAGGTTTCAGCACATCAATAATTTTTTGCTTGTTCCATAAATGTGATATGTGCGCATCCCAGCCTGTTGAATAGATCCATTCACCTTTATAGTTATAATAAATTTCAGAACCGACTGACGAAACAATAACTATCGGCATCTGAACTCCATATTCTTTTAGAACATTATATGCTGATTCAACTGTTCTTCCAGTTGCAACTCCAAACCCTGTTTCGTTAGGTAACTTTGCAAGTAACGATCTGAACTCAGAAAGCGAACGATGATCGCCTAACAATGTATGATCAATGTCAGAGATTATTAACTGGTTCATATCAAGCAATTTTCTTCCTGTGTCAGCTACTGAAATACGATCGGGGTCATATCGTCGTGACACTTCCAGAATTTCGTCCACATATTTTTTTGTGTGTGCTTTCCAAGTATAATATCTGCGTACATTTTTAATCCCGTTTTCAGAGAATCGGTTCCACATTTTTTTGCTGCTGATAATTTCCTTAATCGCTTTGGAAATATTCTGATCTTCTGAAACATCGATTAATAATCCGTTATTACAATTACCGATTATATCTTTTGGTCCGCCGTCATCTGTAGCAACAACCGGAAGCCCTGTTGAAGCAGCTTCAATCAATGTTAAACCAAATGGCTCGGTTAAAGCAGCATTAACAAAAACACCTCCGCTTCTCGCGGCAATCCTGTAAAGTTCCGGCACTTCATATTCTGTATCATGACGTTTAGGAATTGCCATTTTTCCATAAAGGTTATACTTGTCCATCAACAAAAGAATTTCAGTAAGTACCTCGCGCTCATTTTCTTCCATTGTCATAATATCCTGCCTTATTCCGGCAAAGATTGCGAGGTTTGCTTTCTTTTGAAGTTCCGCATCTTCACCATAAGCTTTGATAAGTGCAGAAATATTTTTTCTTTTATCCGGGCGGCATAAGGTTAATATCAACGGTTTATCGATATCCATAAAAAATCTTTTTAATTTTGATTCGATAGTGCCGCGGATTACTTCAGCTTCATTTTCATATTGAAGATTGTTGTAAGGATAAAACTTATCTATATCAGTTCCCGGGGGAATAACCTTGAATGATTTAACAGATGAAAGATTATCATACTCACCATACTGCATTTGTATTTCCTGGTTTGTACTTGTGATTATCGCATCTGCATAATTGATTATCTCTTCTTCAACTTTAATCCGGTGGGATATTTTATATCTTTTTTCAATTTCCTCATTAGATAATCCTTCACTTAAAAGTTTTCGAAGTTTTGCTCTGCCAAGTGAATGACCTGTATGCACGAATGGAATCCCGAAAAATTTTGTCAACTCAGTACAAACAAATCCTGCGTCAGCATAATGACTGTGAATAATATCCGGCAGTCTTCCGGAAGATTTAATGTATTTAATACTTTTATCAACAAATTCTTCGAGGTGATTCCAGAGAAGTTCTTTCCTGAGATATTTTCCGCCTCCGCATTTTAGCCGCACTATTCTGCATCTGGAATTAAGTTCTTCAACTGGCTGGGAATAATCTTCTGAAATATTTTTGTCGGTTATCTGGCGGGTGATCAGTTCGACTTTTTCAACGTTTTCATTTTCACTCAGCGCTTTTGCAAGTTCAATAATATATTTTGTTTGTCCGCCCGTATCGGCATCTCTTCCGAGTTCGGGATTGTTCCATCTAATAAGTCCATGTATGCTGTACAACTGAATGAATAATTTTCTCTTAGCTGTCATTATAAATTGATTCCTTTAGTGATTCATAAATACTGTCATTTGCCGGTAACGCTCCTCTTTGGGTAACGATGTATGCGGCAAATTCACTTGCTATAGTGTTAATTTTTTCCGGATGAAGATTTCGTAAATAACCAAGACAAAGTACGGCTGAGTATGCATCGCCGGCTCCGACGGTATCCACAACATTCCGGGTTTTTGCTTTCATGATGTTTTTTGAATTTGAAGTATATATTGCGGCGCCTTCTTCTCCGTTTGTCACGGCAATCATTTCTATTTCAAAATCATTAATGATTCTTGTGGCTATTTCGTTTTCAACAAACACACGGTTATAAAAAAGATTATATACAAGATTGAGTTCTTCGGTATTCATCTTCAAAACATTTGCTGTTTTTAGCGAACTGTCTAATACTTCTTTTGAATAATAATTCTGCCTGATGTTCAGGTCACAAATAAATTTTTTATTCATCCTGAAAATTTTATTTAATGAATTTGCGGAGACCTCGCCCCGCTGTGCTAATGTGCCGAAGTAAATACAATCTGAGTAATTTAATAGATGAGTTTCAACCAACTGATTTAATTCAATAAAATCATAAGCACAGTTTTCTTTTATTTCCCAATGCGGAATTTTATTTTCATCGAGTGATGCAATCGCTAACCCCGTGGGATGTTCAGTATCCATTTGAATAAGCTCCGTTGAAATATTATTTCTCTTTAAGAATGCTGATATTTCTTTTCCGTATTCATCATCCCCGATTCTGCTTATAAAACTTCCTTCACCGGTAATTTTTTTTATGTGATAAATAAAATTAAATGGTGCGCCGCCCGGTATTTTTTTATCGGGATAAACGTCAAATAATATTTCACCAATAGAAGTGATTGATTCCATAGAGGTTTTCCGTGTTTGCCGTTCTTACATTATAAAAAATATTCAACCAATCGCAAGGATACCTGCTAAAGTAATTTTTTGTTTAAGGAATTTTTTCTGCTGAATAATTGTTATTCATCTCAAAAGGATCCTATGCGCATTTTTACTTATAAAACAACACAGCATCTGAAAACAGATATTGATACAGCATGGAATTTTTTTTCTGATCCGCGAAATCTGATAAAGATTACTCCCGAATGGCTGGGATTTAAAATTACGTGTTCTCTCCCGGCGAAAATGTTCCCCGGAATGCTGATTACATACAAGGTAAACCCGTTACTAAAAATCCCTTTGACCTGGGTAACTCAAATAAATAGCATTGAAGAAAAGTGCTGCTTTATCGATGAACAAAAGTTCGGACCGTACAAGTTATGGCATCATAAACATACTTTTAAGGTAACTCCGACGGGAATCGAAATGACCGATGAGGTGACTTACGCTCTTTATTTCGGAATATTCTCACCGCTTGTAAACAAACTTATTGTTTCAAAAAAGATAGATGAAATATTTTCATTTAGAAAAAACGTGCTTGGGCAACTGTTTTGACCTCCTTTAATATGAGGATAAATTTTTGCCAGCCGTTTATCACAATTCATTTAACATCAGCAGTGCCGAATAATATTTTCACGCAAAGATTTTTAAGGAGAATTATGTTATGAAAAACAAAATTATTTACCCGATACTGCTTGCTTTGTTGATTACGTTCAATCTCTTTGCAACTGAGCCTGAGAATAAAATCACAAACCCGCTGCTTGCAGGTTTTAACGACATTGTTGATTTCTCATCTGTTACTGCCGAACATATTTCATCAGCAACGGACCTTTCTATCACAAATGCAAAATCAGAACTCGAAAAACTTTATTCTGTTAAGAACAGAAACTTTGACAACACAATGCTTGCGTATGATAACCTGACAAATAAAGTTTCAGGGGTATACGGCGAAGTTTATCTTATGGCAAATGTACATCCTGTTGACGCAACACGAGACGCTGCCAGCGAATCGATAGCAAAGTTCAGCGGA
Organism: Ignavibacteriales bacterium; assembly: GCA_016700155.1. Classification (NCBI taxonomy): domain Bacteria; kingdom Pseudomonadati; phylum Ignavibacteriota; class Ignavibacteria; order Ignavibacteriales; species Ignavibacteriales bacterium. Next base: position 4,293,365 of record CP065001.1, on the reverse strand, counting down.
TTCTTTACTGAGATGAGTTTGGATGAAAAACTATATAAAGCAATTAAAGATTATTCCCTTACCGAGGAAGCAAAAAAATTAACCGGCTTTAAAAAGAAATTCGTCGATGAAAATGTTCGCGGGTTTGAGCGGAATGGCTTTGCTCTTCCTAAAGAAAAAAGAGATGTATTACAATCTTTGCAGAATAAACTTACCGAACTAACGATTCAATTCAATAACAACATTGCCGCGGTAAATGAGACTTTAACTGTCAACGAAAATGAAATTGTTGGACTTGATGAATCATATAAAAATCAGCATCGCACAGAAGATGGGGATTACAAGATTGGTTTGTCATATCCCTCGTATGTTCCTTTTATGAAGTATGCTAAGTCGGAATCAGCGAGAAAAAAACTTTATACACTTTATAACAACAGGGCTTCCGATAAAAATCTTTCGGTGTTAAATGAATTAATTAAAGTGCGAAATGACATTGCGGCGTTACTTGGTTATAAATCATTTGCCGAATACCAGATTGAAGAGAGAATGGCAAAAACTCCAAAGGCAGTCTGGGATTTTGAAAATAATCTCATCGACAAAGTAAAACAAAAAGCAAAATTAGATTATGAAGAATTATTAGTAGTGAAGCGAAGATATACCAACGATAAATCTGCTAACGTAATTCAACCATGGGAATCTTCTTTCTATTCAAATTTATTGCTGATAGAAAAATACAGTCTTGATCAGAACAAGGTGAAAGAATATTTCGAACTTAATAATGTTTTGAACGGATTATTTTCAATAGCGCAGCATCTGTTTGATGTTCAGTTTGAAGAAGTAAAAAGCCCGTCCGTATGGCATAAAGATGTAAGGATGTTTAATGTTAAGCAGGATGGAAAAATTATTTCTATGTTCTATTTAGACCTTCATCCGAGGGATAATAAATTTTCACATGCCGCATGTTTCCCGATGATACCCGGGAAACAAACGGTGAATGGTTACCAGAAGCCGGTCGCAACGCTTGTCTGTAATTTTCCACAAGCCACTGAGAATCAACCCGCCTTGATGCTTCAGTCAGATGTTGAAACATTTTTTCATGAGTTTGGTCACGTACTGCACAGCGTATTAACTAAAACAGAACTTTCATCTTTTTCCGGATCATCTGTTGCTAGAGATTTTGTTGAAGCTCCTTCACAGATTTTTGAAAACTGGGTCTGGGATTATGAAGCGTTAAAACTTTTTGCCCGTCATTATAAAACCAATGAACTTTTGCCGGTTGAACTTCATAAAAAAATGGTTGCCGCTAAAAATGTAGGCTCAGGTATTGCGGCTTTGCAGCAGATCTTTTATGGACTGATAGATATGACATACCATGACAATTTTAATCCGGATGGAAGTGTATCAACAGCTGAAGTTGTTAAAAAACTACAGAACTCTGTTACGCTTTATCCATATCTTGAAGGAACAAATATGCAGGCGGCATTCGGACATCTTACAGGATACGCCGCGGGTTACTATGGTTATATGTGGGCAAGAGTTTATGCGCAGGATATGTTTTCCGTATTTGAAAAGAACGGAATAATGGATAAGAAAACCGGGATCAGGTATCGTGATATTATTCTGGCAAAAGGCGGTGAAGAAAAAGAAATTGATCTTGTGAAAGAGTTTCTTGGAAGAGAACCAAACCAGGAAGCATTTATGAGATATTTAGGATTATAAAAAGAAACCGGCTGTTACAAAACTGTCACCAGCCGATTTAATCTTTCACTTAAAGAATCTTATAAATTCTCAGGTATCTTTTTCATCAGCGGGAACATTAGATACTTTTCGTAATGCGGATTTAAATTTTTTTCGGCTTGCTCGTTTAGCGCGATCCTCAATATACTCCTCTGTCATTAAAGCAGTTATTTTTTCAGAAAGTGCTGAAGAAACCAGTTGATTTATTGACGTCTTTTCTTTTTTTGCTAAGTCACGGGCTTTCTTATGTAACGAGTCAGGCAACCTTAAACTTATATTACTCATATTTTTCTCCAATCAATTTCAATAATTCTTTCGGTGATAAAATTTTTAATCCGAATTTTTCTATGCCTTTAAAATCCTTTTTATTAAATGTGATAATAAAATCACAACCAGCCTCAACAGCCAGTTCCAGGAACATATCATCCTTTTGATCTTTTAAGAACGGACGCCACAAATAGTATATTTGTCTTTGCTCTGCAATCATACAAATGTAGTTTAATACATCGTCTATCTCGCTCTTATTGAGGGCTATCTTCATTTTTTCTCTTTTTAATGCTTCTTCATATTCAAGAACAACTGGTGTTGAAATAAAAACTCTGAACCTTTCGTCATCAATTATGGAAAGAAGTTTATATGAATATCCATTTTTTGATTTTAATGCAGAGACAATTACGTTGGTATCAATAACTATTTTGTGTTTTTCCACGACGGTATTATATATAATACCATCAATTAATGCAATGCCCGTTGTAAATCTGTAAATAAAAAAGCACTTGCCTGATAATCAAACAAGTGCTTTATAAATATCATCAAATTATGCTTACCTCAACAATATCATCTTTCTCGTTTGTATAAAATTATTAGTCACAATCCTATAAAAATAAACTCCGCTTGTAAGTGAAGAAGCATCAAACACTAACTGATAATTGCCCGCTGGTTTACTTTCATTGACGAGCGTCAATATTTCTTTTCCAAGAACATCATATACAACTATTTCAACATTTCCTGTTGCTGCTAACTGATAAGATATTGTTGTGCTTGGATTAAACGGGTTTGGATAATTCTGTCCTAAACTATACGATTCAGGATTACTAATATCATCAACATCAGTCGGTGAAGGATTATATATCCAAATACCATTATCATAAGTACCTGCAAAAATAATTTTTCCGGTTGCCTGAAGCTCAGTAAATCTTACATTATCCGGCATTGGAAAAACCGTTGGTACCCAGTTATCTTCCTGTAATTTAAATACCTGATCTGCCTGATCATTAGCAAAAACATATAGTTCATTTTCATAATTAAATAGTATAGTGAAATAATATGTCAATGACGGCAATCCTGTGTTGAACTCCTCTTTTGTTATACCTCTATCACGAGAAATATATAAACCATTCGTTGTAAGAAAAATTATATCTTCATTAAAAATATACAGTCCGGTCATATAAACATTGACGGGAAAACCATTCGAAATATTTACCCAGGTATTGTTGATTAAAGAAAATCTACCTGAAGCAGTATTTAGAATTACTATATTCCCATTCGCCGTTATTGAATAAACAGGTGTATGAACTCCGCCTTCAGTCGGCAGACCTGAGTTTAACGCAGACCATGAATCACCATTATTTAATGACACATACACACCGCCTTGTTCCCAAACTGGAGGAAGATGCATTCTTGCCCGGATTCCATTAAACCCTGCGTAGATTTTTTTATCAGTTATTCCAACTGAAGAAAGTTTCGGTATGTGCGTAGAAGGTATTCCTGATGTTAAGAATGTCCAGTCATCGCCTGAATTTGTTGATCGTACAACGCCTGAACTCGAGGTAGTAAATAAAGTATTTCCATCCACAACAAGTAAGCCGCCAGAAGGTTCCCTAATGACATTCCAACTTTGTCCGTTGTCAACCGAACGAAACATTTTTTGTTTATATACACTGTACACATTTCCGTTTGCTGAAACTACAGGTCGTGAAGTTGACGCTATGATGTCAGAAGTAAGTACAATATTATTTGCAACATCATACTTTATAACTTCACCATTTGCGGTAAAGATAAGTTCATCATTTTCTGTTGACATATACGAAGGAAAGTTCTCATCATAAAACAAACTCCAGTTTGTACCATTATATCTGTAAAGTCCGGATGGAGTATTATTGATGATTGCAATAAGATCAGTCTGGAAAATGCTCATCTTGGTTACTGAAAGTGACACTCCGGAAAATGGAAGACCTTCATTAATTTCGCTCCAGTCCAATCCATTAGTTGATTTGAAAAAACCACCGCTCGCAGATGCATAAAAATAGTTGTCATCGCCTGTGATATCATGAACAAAAGTATTATTGATATTACTCGGAAACATAGTCGGCTGCCATGTTAATCCCATATTTGTGGAATACGCAAGTGCGCCGAATGATGATGGAAATGTTGTAAACCCGCCGGCGAGCATTATGTTATCTTTTATATAAAAATTTGAGATTGCATAAAAGAATCCGGTATCAACACCGGCTACAATCGTGGAACTTACTTCATTTGCGTTCCAGGTAGTTCCAAAGTCATCGGAATAAAAAAGCGTGTCACTGGAGAGAGCATAAATTTTGTTATCTATAACTTTAGCAGAAACCAAAAAATTATTTTCATCGGGGTGAAGAATTTCCTGCCAGGTTAAACCGTCATCTTCTGATTTTGATATGACGTTAGAATAATATCCTATCCACTTATCCTGCAGTTTGAAAATTTCATTCAGATAATTATATGAGCTGCGAAAATTCCAGCTTTCATTTTTGTACTGAAAAATACTGCCATAATTAGTAACAGCGAGCAGGTTATTCATATCTCCGGCAACGAGAGAAAAATATCCGCCTTTTAACCCGTTCGTTTTCTGCCATTGAGCCTGAGAATAATCAGAAGCAAACAGAAAGAAAATCAACACAACACAAAACTTCAGTAAAACTGTGCTTTTCATTTTAATTCCTTGATTTAATTATAGGGTGACTAAAACAGTAGTGCGGCGAAAAGGTAATTAGGGACTTTTCTAAAAAATATTTTTAACGGTTAGAAATTTGCTGTTTTAATGATGTACGGTAATGAAAACCAGTTTTTATTATGACAAATATTTTATCTGATTTGAAATCATTTTCAACCGTTCTGAAGTATCATCTAAGACAGCTTTGAGCCTTGATTGCGTGCTATCCGAATCCCTGTCGCGTCGAGATAAAAAATTCAGCAGGTATTCTTTAAGTGTAAAATTATTCCGGAGTCTTATAATTGAGAGATTGGCGATCATCGCTTTAATTTCGGGATTGACAGAATCAGCATCCTTCGCAATTTTTTTGAATTTGATTAATTCATTATTGAACAATGTTATTTCATCATCGGATATATGCCAGTCCGATTTAATACGAATGAGTTCTGAAATCAAAAAATTCAGATACTCAATCGTAATTTTTGTATTTAACGGAGTTGTATTCATTAAAATTCAAGTACAACAGGATCAAAGTAATTCCAATTACCTGTGTACATATCAATGAAGGCAGGGAAGACGGTTATAATATCGATGATGAGCCATCCGGCACCTAATTTAGGATACAAATCAACCGTTTTTTCTTTGCCGCCGGATTTAAAAATGAGCGTATGATATTTATCGCTTCTCAATTTTATGCTTTTCATATTAACATCTGAAATGCTAAAAGTACTTTCATCTTTGACTCGTTCTGTTTTGGATGTTGTCTTGATTTCAGTTCCGTCTTTCGTGAATACTTTTAAATCCTCCGGCGCATTTAAAATATTCACCTCATCTTCGTAACCTTTAAATACAGTAGCGCAACCCGTTAATATTAAAATTGAAAAGATTAATGCAATTGCCTGGAATTTTTTCATGACCTGCCTCCATATTGATATTGTTTAATGTCTTCCAGAATGATTTATTCTCAATGATATAAAAAGTCCTTTAGCAGAGTAGTTTCTTATCATTAACTTATGTGAAAGTCAAAAGTTTACTCCAGTTAAAACCCTTTCAATAATTACATCCGTAAATCCAAAACCCTCCGGATGTGTTTCATCAGCAACAACAATATCTTTTAATGTAATTACTGATTTCACAATTCCTTTAGCACTGACATATTCATAATATATTATATCATCGTCAACCACACCATTGGAATCAAAATCATATTTCCAGAGAATTTTAAAGCATTCATAAGTACCGGCAGAAGTGTTTACAAATTCTTTTCCTATCACTTCTTTGTCTATTCTTATGTCACCTAGCTGAGATAGTAGCCACTCTTGTCCGACCACTAATGGGTACCTGAAAACAACTCTTGGCGGATTATGATAATATATAGAATCATTTGTCGCCATTATTACATTTAAAGAGTTGTTAAGTTGATTAATTATTTCATCCATAGAAATATAGAGTTTTCCTTTATAACTTAATCTGCACTTCATATTCTTTTGGGGAAGAAGGTCACTCGGAATATTGGCATAAGCATACTTAATAAATCCGCTATCCGTATTTTGATAAAACGCATAACTATAGCGAAGGCTCTTGGATATTTCGGCAAGTTTACAGAGGCTAAGTGTATCAAGTAAAGTGTCTTTTTCCACTTTAAGTGTCCCACTTGAATAACTATCTGTTAGTAGATGTTTAATTGAATCGGGTCGGATGTTTGTGTACAATCTTGAAGTATTAAATGACCATTCATTCCCGACTTGTAAAGGATATCTAAAATCACTCCCAAGAGGAATAATATTATTTGATGATTCGTTTTCTTCACTACATGAAAGAAATAACAGAAGTATAAGGAAAATGAAAAGGTAAAGTGATGATTTCATATTTTCTCCCGTTAAATATAAAATAACTGCCTCTATATGAAGATTGCAATTTCAAAAGTATCAGCAGATAAATAAACTAATATTAACTTAAATGTACACGAATTCAATCTCAAGAGAAAAGCATTAAAGATTTTTTTACCTTCTCACCCACTTCATCATTTCACTCCACTTAAGTACTTCTTCTTAAAAAGAAATTATTTCACAGACCGTTCATACGAATTTTTATTAGATTAATTATCAATTCCATACAAACTATGAATAAAACAATCACTGTTTTCGGCAGTTCAATTCCCAAGCAGGGTGATGAGGAATACGCGACTGCTTATGAACTTGGAAAGCTTTTAGCTCAAAATAATTTTTCTGTTTGTACAGGAGGTTATTCCGGCATAATGGAAGCAGCATCCAAAGGTGCCGTAGATAACGGCTCAGACGCAATCGGTGTTACCGTACGAGATTGGAAATCCATTCCAAATAAATTTCTTACTAAAAATATTGTATCTGATAATCTGTTCGAAAGAATTCAAACATTAATAAAATCAGGGGATGGCTTTGTAATACTTAAAGGCGGAACAGGAACCTTGCTTGAACTCGCCGCAGTGTGGGAGTTAATGAACAAAAATATTTTACAGGTTAAACCGGTAGCCTGTCATTCAAATATGTGGAAACAAATTGTTGAAATAATGGAAGTTCAAATCGAATCCGAGAAAAGAAAAACCGGGTTGATAAAATGTTTTGATAATGTCAGTGATATGGTCACCTATTTGAGAAGTTCAATAAATTATTAATTGTAACAGATGTTCTTTTGTCAATCCGTTTATTAACTTTATACAGCTTCAAACAATTAACCATATAAAAACACCAGGAGTAAAAATGAAAAAACTATTATTTGTTTTTGTTGTTCTGTGCGGATCTGTTTTATTCGCTCAAAGCGAAAGTGAAATAAGGGCAAAGGTTGATGCTATGAATAAAGAGTTTGTCAAGGCAATGCTCGCTGATGATATGACAACGATGCTGACTTTTTATACTGACGATATAATTTCACTACCAAGCTACCAGGGTTCAGTCAGGGGAATTGAAGCCGTTAAAAAAATGGGTGAAGAGCAGCAGAAAATGGGATGGAAAACAAAATCGTTTAACCTGAATACAACCGATATAATCATTCAGGGGAATCTTGCTATTGAAATCGGAAACTATGATATGGACATGTCCGGACCCGGTGTAGATTCCTGGCCGGATAATGGCAAGTACATAACAGTCTGGGAAATTCAAAGTGATGGTTCACTTAAAATAAAAGTTGAAATGTGGAACACAGATAACAATCCATGGGCACAAATGGAACAGGAAAAATCCAAATAAATTATTTCATGCTGTCTTGGTTCCGTTTGAATCAAGACAGCATACTTTAACATTTCCCGCTTAAAATTAATCCTTCTGAATCTTTTCACAATGTCCTGAATCAAACACACAGTTAACTAATGTTTAGTAAGTAGAAGGATCGGCATTTAAATAAAACCGTGCTGACTTCTAAAAAATTATCTAATATAAAATCAGGAGAAATTTATGAATCCCAATGTTGGTAGTGCAGATAAACTTATAAGAATTATTCTTGGTGTTGCAATAATTATTGCCGGAATATTTTTTCAAAGCTGGTGGGGACTGGTTGGTGTTGTTCCATTGATGACAGCGTTAATGAATTTTTGTCCGGCATACTCTCTCTTAGGTATTTCCACCAAAACAAAAATTAAAACTGAGAAGATAAAAGTTTAGTCAACCCGTACAGAAAAAATTTTTAAGCCGCAGGCAGATGATGTGAGAGCTTGCTGATACAGCAAAGTTTAGCCTGCGGCAATATGGTTTATACTATTTGAGGAGCGTCATTTTTTTTGTACCTGTTTGACCATTTACACTAAGCTTATAAAGATAAATTCCGCTTGCTAAACCATCAGCAGTAAAATCTATTTCATACTCGCCTGATGGTTTGCGTTCATTTACCAACGTGGCAACTTCATTTCCTAAAATATTATATACTTTTAGCGTAACTAACGCGGGGGACGCATAATATGCGTCCCCTACGATGTAGCGAATTTTTGTAGATGGATTAAATGGGTTGGGATAATTTCGTTCCAATAAAAATTTATTCGGCAAAACAGGATCAGGTTCAACATCTGTCGGAGTCAACGGATAATACCACAAGCCGTCAAATCTTCCTGAATAAATCCTGTTGTTAAAATATTCAATTGCGTTTGCAGTTGAAGAACGTACATCATCAAATAAATTCCAGGTAACACCATTGTCAGTTGATTTGTAAATAAAATTCCGTCCAGCTTTAGCAAGATTGACATAAAGTATCTCGCCTTGTTTTGTAAAAGAAGTTTGACCGATTATCCCGACACCGGGATTAAATTTTTCCCAAACAGTACCGCCGTTCGTGCTTCTGTAAATTGCCTGGTAGCTGGCTGCATGCAATACACCATTTAAACTTGTTATTGAAAGCAGGGAGTTTATCTCTTGATTAAAAATATCAAACGGGTAACGCTTCCACATATTCGAACCAAAAGAGTTTATCTGCATACTCGCATTTGCGCCGGCACCGGCGACGAGGTTGTCATTAAAATTAAAGATTGAGTTGACAGTCCACTCTACTCCAAAATCAAGACCGGTACGAAAAGCCTCCCACTGAGCCGGGTTATTCAGATCAAGTACAAAAACTCCTTCGCCAAGAGTTGCTGCGTATAGGTAACTTCCTCTTACTGCAAATTCATCAATTTTCTGTCCGCCTTCTGCCGGAAGCCCTGTTGATCTGTGTATCCAGCTATTTCCGTTGTCTGTACTTTCATAAACTCCGTGAGTAAAACTGCCTGCAAAAATTCTATTGTTAACTTTTATAAGGGCAGTTACGCCTTCAAAAAGTTCACCAATAACGGATGACTCATTCCAATCAGAACCATTTGTTGTGTAGAAGATATTATTATCTCCTCCTACATACAGCGTATCTCCATCAACAAAAAATGATTGAGCAGTTGTGGTATTCGGCAAATCAACTTTTGTCCATTGAGCGTTAAGAATAGTAACGCTGCATAAAAATATTAATAGCGTTTTCATAAAATCATTTCCTTTCTTACATAAATCTTTACGAAAATTTATTAAAGAAGGTGTGGGTTTGGAATAGATTAAATGTTCTATTTATTTAAAAAGGATCGGGCGGTTTTGAATACCATTTCAGGAGTCAGTTCTTTAATGCACTTAAACTGAATATCTGTTCTTGTGCATATTAATGGCTTGGGTGAATAGTAAAAACAAGGTGCGCAGTCAAGATTGAGTGACACTATTTTATGTTCAGTATTCCATGGATGAATGTAATTTGTATTTGTAGGTCCGATGATAGCGATAACTTTTAATCCTAATGCAGATGAAATGTGCATAAGACTTGAATCATTGGTGATAAAAAGATTACAGCGCTTCATTACCGCTGCGCTATGGATAAGGTTATCGGTTCTTATAACATGAACTTTTTCCGGGTTGATTCCGTTAGCTACTTCATGCTTTAAATCTGTTTCTTCGGGTCCGCCAAATATTAATATTCTTGAATTGTATTCTTCTAGTATTCTTCTGCCCAACTCAGAAAATTTTTCCGGTTCCCATCTTCTTTTAATATGATTTTTTAAAGTCGCACAGCCCGGATGAATACCAATAACAATTTCATCTTTAGTTATTCCTGTATGCTTCAGATATTCAGCAGCATATTCTTCATCATCTTTTGTGAAAAATATCTGAAGCCCGGGTTTTTCATTGAATTTTTCATTAACAAGTTTTTCAACTAAGTGAATATTCTCTTCAACATTATGAAGCGTATCGTTTTCTTTAACGGTAACATTATTCAGCCAGCCAAGATTAGATGCGTTCATTCGTAAATATTCAACGCCGGCTTTTTGTTTTGCCCCGATAAGAAAATTTATAATGTTATATTCTTTCCTGTTTGAAGGATAGACATTTATTGAAACATCGTACTTGCCGCGTAATGACGAAATAAATTTTAGTGAATTAATAATTCCTTCTTTCATAAAATTATAATAGATGACTTTATTTACAGAAGGATTACGTTCATAAATTTCTTTTACACCATTAATCATTACAAGTGAATCAATCACGGCATCAGGATATTTTTTCCTGAGTAACGATAATGCCGGCGTGAACATCAATGCGTCACCGATCCCAGATAAAGCGAGTACCAGGATTTTCATAATATTCCCGGTAAAAAAATAAGCGGCATACACCGCTTATTGTAATTATAAAATATATTTGAACAGCAATTCATTTCGGCATCATTAATTGTTCACCTTTGAAAGACTATCCTGCTGATTAGCAAGCACCCGGTACTTTTCAACATTCGCTTTTACGTTTGGATCATTCGGATACAAGGTTTCTATACGCTGCCATATCTCCATAGCTTTGCGGTATTCATTAAGGTTTTCATAGGTTTCAATCAATATCCTGTAAGGATTATAATAAGACTGGATATCGCCGGGATTTACATCAAGCTCATGTCTTGCTTTCTTTTCAACTTCATACGCAAGTGATTTATACTGTTCCATACCTTTTGCGTTGTAATAAATGTTTGCGACTTCAAACATCAATCCCATTTCCATTGGCTGGATACTGCGCGGCATTACCTTTTCCATATTATCCAAAGCTTCAACACCAAGATTATTATTGCCGGTATTAACATAATAAATAGCAAGTCTTATAAATGCGTTGCGGTAATTCTGCGTCATTCTTCTATGATTTTCATCAAAGAAAATTGTTGAATCATTTAATCCGCGGAATTTAAAACCCGGCTGGAATGTTTTACTGTAATCAGGATTTTCTGTAAGCTGCATACTAAGCACTTTTTCATTAACAAACTCAATTCCCGGTTTACGTTTTTCAGGAACAAAACGAAGAGCCATTCCTTCCATTCTTAAATAATCGCTCAATCCTATTTTACTGTCATCAGAACAGGTAACGGCAAAATAGATAGGTCTTTCCCATGCATTTGCTTCAACAATTTCTTTTACCATTATATCCTGCACGCGGATCGCTTTAACATCACCAAATGAAAGTGTGTTATTCATCCTGAAAGTTATGTTTCCCTGTTTTATTACGGATGAATCTGTAAGGTTGTACTGCTGAAATACATCATTGGCAGTTCCGGTTCCGCTTTTGGGTGCTGAGATAGTTACATCTCTCGGATCCCACCTTATCGGCTGTATCTGTGAAATTTGTGCATCAGATAATCTCATCTTAACAGTACCAACATTATACGGATCAACATTCTTTAGCTGCCGGATGTACCAGTGAGTATTTAATAAACTAAGGTTAGCAATCTTCACATCACGGCGCACTCCTTCCACATCCTGAAGATACCAGAGAGGGAATGTATCATTGTCACCATTTGTAAATAATACTGCGTTCGGCGCACAGCTTTGAAGAAGATTATATGAATAATCCCAGGGTACCCAGTTACGACTTCTGTCGTGAGTATAATAATTTGCCATTAACATTTTTACCGGAATAAAAATTATCATAAGAGCAAACACGCCGCCTACAGCCGCATTTTTTAACGCACCTTCTTTCAAAAGCGATTGAACTTTATCAGCTAACCCTCTGACGCCGATTGCAATCCATATTGAGAAGACGAAGAACGCGCCGACATAAAAGTAATCACGTTCTCTGGGCTGGGGTTGCTGCTGGTTCTGATAAAAAGCAGTTAAGTAACCCATAAGAATAAACATTATCATAAACACGGAACCCATTTTCCAGTCTTTTCTGAACTGAAAATAGATTCCAAGTATGCCTATCAGGAATGGAATGCCGAACAACGAATCTTTAGCATCGCCATCAAATTTTATATAAATAAGTTTTCCTAAATAATTTGCTATACTATTGAAAGGCGCTACGTTTACTCCATCATCCTGAACCCATCCTTCTCTTCCGGCGTAATTCCACAGAAGGTATCTCGTCATCATATGATTCATCTGGTATGAATAGAAGAAATCAAGATCGCTTGAGTAATTGTTGTACACCACCATCTGATGAGGCTCAGTAGCAAATCTTCTTTTGAATGTTGGGAAATCACCATACTGCTCTCTGTTCAGGTATGAAACCAGTTCAGTAAATGTTTTGGGTTCATTTTCATTCATAGGAGGATCCTGGTTAGCACGGATGATAACCATTGCGAATGTGGTGAAACCTATAAGAGCAAAAATGAATGACATAAATACGAGATGAAGCGTTGGTTTCTTTTCTCTTGTTGCATAATAAACGCCGTACGCAAGTGCAGCAAAAATTATTACGAGAAGAACTATCTCAATAAGAATATTATTGCCGGCAATCTCAGTCATTAATGAAGGAAGATATTTTACTATTCCCGGATAAGTTACAGCAAGCGCAATTCCTCCGATTATCAGCGGCATATAAAAAGAATTCTTTGTGAAAATCTTTTTCCAGAAAATTCCCATTATCAATGCGCTGATTAAGACTACTCCTATTTTAAAGTTAGAATCAAATGCTTTATAATCTTCCGGTGTGGGTGGTGTAGTTGATTTTAGTCCGCCCCACCAGACAACTGCTACAAGCAACACAATAGCAGCATGAATCAAAAAGATCAGCCCGGTTTGTTTTAATGCAGCTTCATCGTCAACATATTTTCTGAAAATAATTATCATCACAACCGGGACTATTGCAAGCACGCTCATAAGGTGAACACCTGTGGAAAGTCCGATAAGGTATGCAATCATCAAAAGATATTTTTCGTTATCCTTTTCATCTGCTTTTTCATGCCACTGCATCATTAACCAAACAACTGCTGCAAACAGGAATGTACTGAAAGCATATACTTCCGCTTCAACACCGTTGAACCAGAAAGTATCACTGAATGAAAACGACAATGCACCTATTGCGGCAGCGATGTAAGTTCCCAGAGCATCTAATACGTTTTCAGACTTTTTGCTGCGGTAATTTTCAATCAGTTTAACAGCAATTAAATAAAGAAACAGAACTGAAAGCGCGCTGGATAGAATTGATATATAATTTACTCTTAGTCCAATATTTTCAACAAATGGTATCATTGAAAAAATTCTTCCGAGTATGAGGAAGAACGGTGTTCCCGGCGGATGCGGTACCTGTAAATAATAACCGGCAGCAATAAATTCGCCGCAATCCCAGAAAGACACTGATGGCTGTACGGTTAACAACATAACCACGGCTGAAATTATAAAAACTGATGCCGCAAAAATCCTGTTCAGCAGTTTGAGATCCATTTATACCTCAGAAATGAAAAAAAGTATAATTTGTTAGAGTAAATGTAACCAGCCGGTAAAGTTGGGAGATTCATAGTCAAAGTGGAGAGTTTATTCTTCTTTTTTTTTGAACAAAGCATCCAGTTTGGATCTGTCAGGCGCCACAAAGTATTTATCTTGAAGTTCCTTTAGCCGTTTCATTGACACAGTATCAAATTCCTCTTCATCTTTATCCCTTTTCAAAAACATTTTATAATCATCAAGTTCTTTCCTGTCAAATTTATTCTCGTATCGCTTTAGGATTTCAAGAATTTTTTTTTGATCCCTGAATGACATGTTTCTTCCGCCTGGGGCTAATTACACTAATATTTGCTTAAATTAACAGCGCCAAAATAACTAATCTTTACTTAGATAAAAAGTAATATTACTACTGTCAGACGAGGCTGACTCTTTAATGTTCCTTAAAAAAATGGATATCGCAGTTCAAAAATGAGTGACTATAAATATTTTATTCTAAACAAACCTTATGGAGTTCTGTCTCAGTTCACAGACAAATCAGGAAGAAAAACTCTTGCCGGCTGCTTTAACTTTCCACCCAATGTTTATCCTGTAGGAAGGTTAGATATGGATAGTGAAGGATTGCTTCTTTTAACAAATGATAAAGAACTAACTGACAGACTGCTTAATCCGGAAATGAAAGTTGAGAAAGAATACTGGGTACAGGTTGAAGGCATTCCTTCCGAAGATGAATTGGATAAATTGAGAGAAGGTGTGGAAATTGAAGGTCGCAAAACACTTCCGGCAAGTGTTGAAGTATTTTCACCTTTGAATATTCCGCACAGAAACCCTCCCATTAGATTCAGAAAAAATATTCCGGACTCCTGGTTAAAAATAATCATTAACGAAGGCAGGTACAGGCAGGTAAGAAAAATGACAGCGAAAGCCGGTCACCCTACATTAAGGCTGATACGTGTAAGGATAAAAAATATTTTACTGGGCGAATTGAATTCAGGCAGTGTGAGGGAATTAACAGTTAATGAAATAAGAGAACTTAAACAACAGCCATGAAAAAAAATGCCGGCTACCAAAAAAGCAGCCGGCTTATAATTTACTTCTTTAACAAATCCCTGATTTCACTAAGCAGCACAACTTCTTCGGATGGTTTTGGCGGTGCAGCTGGTTTTTCTTCTTCTTTCTTTTTGAAAGAATTCATTGCTTTAATCAGCATAAAGATTGAAAAAGCAATCACTATAAAATCAATGATTGTATTGATGAACATACCATATTTGATTACAACCGGCTCCACACCTTCAGATGCCGCCTTTATTGTTATAGCAAGCGTGCTGAAATCTACACCCCCGAGCAGAACTCCGATCGGTGGCATAATAATATCGCCAACGAGTGATGACACAATTTTTCCGAAGGCACCGCCGATAATTATACCGACAGCCAGATCAACAACATTGCCTCTCATTGCAAATTGTTTGAATTCTTTGAGCATCGCATTCTCCTTTTATTATGTAAGTATTTTGTGCGGGAACAATTGGATTACTTTCCTAATAATAATATTTTTCTCTTAATTCTGCCTTAGTTTACCCGTCAATTTGCTTGAAAAAAAATAACCATGCGTTTCAATTGATTATTCATGCAGAGCAATTCATCAGAAAATCAGCTAATCAAAGTATAAACAGGGATTTCTATACTGGCACGATTGTTTAGTTGTTTATTTCCGAATGAGTGGAAGAAAAATTAAAATAAATCAATAAATAAAAGGAGTACGAAATGGAACAATCTAAGATCTTTCTGAAAATGCTTACGGCATTCGCGGCAATCTTTATTTTCATACTTGCGGGTTGTGATAATTCTTCTGTTGATCCCGAAGACGGTGAGCCAACAACAGATCAGGCAACGTTTGAAAAGCTTGCAGATGAAGATTCTTCATTAGCATCATTTGAACCAAACTATGATGAAGGCGGACTATCGGATATACTCGGTAAAACAACTACCGAAATCTATCCGTTTAGAGTCGGTCAGAGAATGAGATTGGTTAACAGGACACTTTCTGTTGATATAGTTGGCGACACAGCTTACGGCACACTTACAAAAACATTTGAAGGCGTTTTATTTGTAGCAGCATCTTATGATTCGGCAGCTACTCAACCTGATTCAGTTTTTCAAAAACCTTTCACTGCTGTTATGGTGAGAAAAATTATCTTTGTAAAGATTGCAAACACACCCCGTCCATGGCGTAACTGGAAAATCGGAGCGATCTCTTTACCCGAAGGCGGAACTCCTAACAGAAATATTGATATAACAAAAACAACAATACTGCTTCCTAACGGAGATGAAATAGTTATCACATCACCTAATGAATTTTTCTTATCGAGAGGACCCCACTGGTGGAGACAATTACCATCTGTACTCAGAGGTGATTCAGTTCGTGTAACCGTTGAAGTAACAAGCGCATATGAAGAAGAAGATTTTGTAACTCTTACTTACGGTGCCGACAGGCTTGGTCTGCACAGAGCAAAAAGAAAGTTTAATCTTGTTTCTTCAACACCTTCAGGCGGTGTGTACTTAAAAGTTTATCAGCAATACTTCAGAACACATCAGTTCCCGGGATTCTTCCATGCAATAATAAATGCATTCCCAAAACAGGTGATCTTTGATGATGTTGCCCCGGTTGAAAGTGAATCCTGGGGTATTCCATACACAGTAAGAATGTTCTGATAAATATTTAATAATTGCATAACAGAAGCTGTCGAAAAATGAATAAGCTTTCCCTCATTCATAAAAGCCCGGCAGCTTCGTTATGCTTTAAATCACAAGATCATATTGAATACAGAATTGACTAAATTAACCGGCAATATTAAGTTTAACAACAATGACCAGATTGAATAAATATTTAGCACTGCTTGCAATAATACTTTTTGTTTACGGATGTGATAAACCATCACCGGTTGTTCTTGAACCCGAAACAGGAAACAGCGACAATGTTGAGATTGAAGTTATAACCTCTGACCCCGAAAGTGAAATTAGTAAAGGCATCGATTCAACAGGAACAGTTGAGGAGTTTTTAAGATTCACAAATTATATTGCTGTCAGCGGAATAAAGATCACAGACAACTCATTTACAACGAACATATCAAGTGCCCAGGCAATATTTTTTGACAGAACTGTTCCATACTTTGATTTGAACGAAAGACTCATCGGCTACAGAACAAGAATACTTGGCAATGTTAGTTTTAATGATGTTGAAGCAAACCAGGTTCCATTTAAAATCAGATTTAAAGACAGAAACGGAATAAGAGATACCACTTTAGGATGGCAGCATCTTCTTTACAGAGGAAGAGGAAATCATTCGGATCCGTTTAATTTTATTTATAACTCTGCCATAAACTTCAAATTAAGACTTGGAGTAGCTCTTATAACTTCATTCGATATTCCGACACCACCGGAAATAACCGGCAGTCTTGTAATCAATCGTTCAAATGCTAATAACAGGCTACAGGCAATGCTTACCTGGACCAACACTTCACCACTTCCTGTTGAGGTGATCATAGGTGCAAAGCTTAGGAACAATCACATTGCAATACCTTTATATAAAATTAAAACTGCCGATGACGGAAGTCTTGTTATTCCCCCGGGATTACTGAATGCAATTCCTAAAGACCGATTCAACCAGATAGTTGTTTCGCTCGTCAGAAAATATGAAGGGAAACATGTTTCTACGGATAACGAGTTGTTTGTCAGATCACAAAGTATTCACAGTATAGTTGTCGAGATTCCTTGATCAAAAAAATATTTGTAATAATACAATTTTCACTTATGGTCATATTAAACACATATGGTCAATCATCATTCGGTCTTAACGGATACTGGGGTATTTCAAAAAACAAAACAGCAGTATTAAATGGATTTGAAAGCAACCCGGGAAATTATAATCCGCTGAAAGACTGGGGATTTAATGTAAGCTATGGCGGAGAATTTTCTGATAATCTTTCGTCGAACATCTTTATAATCTCACTTTCAAAAAAAATAGACGGACACTCCTTCTCAGCCCGATATACTCCAGGATATCAAAAGGAGTTTGTGTTCAATTCGGGTGAATCAATTATTTTTGAAGACTCAACTGTTCAATCACTCACTTCAAATTTTACTTATAAGGAACTGTTTGGATTTGGATATTCATATTTGTTCACCCCGGAGTTTTCAGCAGGATTTTCTTTAAGAATGTTTGAAGAAGATTTCAGCCAGGAGTTTTTGGTCCCTGTATTTTCGGATACACTTTACATTGTCAGAAATTCAGAAAATTCAAAAAGAAATTTCTGGAAAGCTGATCTGGGTCTTAATTATTTTTTTTCTGATGAACTTTCTGTAACAGCGTCTTCAATCAACCTATTAAATTTTGGCAAGTCTCACGATAATCCTTCGTTAAATGAATATGAATTAAAAGCCACACGCGGATTTATGACGGGAATAACTTATTCGCCCGCAAGATCATTTAACATCAACGTTTTATATGAAAGTGATAATTCATTTTTAGCGGGAGTGAATTATATCCATCATTCTTCAAATGGAAATCTTGGATTCAGTGTTACAACTCTTCACAACAAACATCAGCAGCCGTTTGTTGCCGGAATTCTACCAGCGGTATCATACGCGACAAACTTATGGGGCGTTACACTTTCCGGTGTAAAATATTTTTCAGAACGAAACGGAATTTCATCTTACAATACTTTCAGGGATGAAGGATTAAACAATGTTCTTAATAACCGGTATAGTTTTGATAAGGCTGTTCTTACATTTTCACTAACATTAAATACACTTGTAGAGAAGAAAGCCGAACTTCTTGATTTACAACTGGTGAATGAAATATATCCGACATTGTCTGAAGAATATATTGATTCTCCCATAGCCGTTGGCAAAGTTGTAAACCTCACCGACAAACCACTTGTTGTTAAACCGGCATGCAGAATAGATGGGATAAACCAGGATAAATTTCAATCGCCGTCAATAACTATTCCGCCTAACGATACTATTGAAATAAAATTTTTCGCATTGATAGGTGATTCATACAACAAAGAGCGTTCGGAAATAGCATCCGCTGATTTTTACCTGATAACAGAAAGCGAAAACACAGATGATCATATTCAAAAACCGTTGCTCGTAAATGGAATAAACGCCTGGGATGGTAATGTAAAAAATCTTCGTTACTTCATTAAAAAAGATCTTACTTATTCAATGAACTATTCAAAAAATATTTTGAGTAAGTATAAACAAGAGCTTGATTCATCGGCATCAAACCTGCTGAAATATTATAAAACAAAAATCCTTTTTAATGAATTCGTGAGTAATCTTGTTTATATCTCTGACCCCAGAGCATCTGCTGAACACGTACAGTTCCCGCATCAGACAAAAGAATTAAAAGGCGGCGACTGTGATGATCTCAGTGTCTGCTTCAGTTCGATTCTTGAGAGTGTTGGAATTGAAACCGCTTTAGTCGATTACAAAGAAACCGGGGGGATAAGACACGTAAATCTTCTGGTTAACACTGAATTGTCTCCCGCACAAGCAGGAATAATTACTGCTAATGACAGAAAAATATTTGTGCGTAAAAATGAAAACGGCGGAGATGAAGTTTGGATACCCGTTGAAACGACTTCATTGACAGATTTTGAAACAGCATGGAAAACAGGATCAGCAAAATTTTATTCTGAAGCAATCGATTCTTACGGACTCGCAAAAAATAAAGTAGAAATTATTGATGTTTATTAAAGTACTTTGAGGTTAATATGAAAACATTATTACTGATATTATTAAGCATAATCACTTTGAACGCGCAATCATTCAAAGTAGAAAAAGTATCCGGAACCGTTAAGAAATTACCCGCCGGAGAAGAAAAGTGGATTGAAGTCAGTTCAGGTGAAACTATCAATTCAACTTCAATGCTGATGACAGAAAAAAATTCTTCTGTCAGAATCTCAAACAGCAATTCCTTTTTTATGCTGAAAGAATCTTCCGCAGTATTGGTTTCAGATATTAAAAAGATGACAACCGAAGAACTTCTGCTCGCGTTAGCTATGGAAGACATGTTAAATGCCCCGAGAAAAAAAGAAAAGAGTAAATCGCACGACACCGCGGTGTATGGTACAAATGAAAACGGTAAAAAAAATAATACTTTAGAAAATCACGACTATGGTATTAAACGTTTGAATGGGGCAAAACAATTATCAGAAAATGGATTTAATGAATCCGCAGTTATTGCAGCAAAAGAAACATATAGAAAGTATCCATCCGTAAAAGAAATTACATCATACAGAATTTTCTTTGCTGATATTCTTTTTAACAAAGGACTGAATGAAGAAGCGTACGGTGAATATGTTTCCATTTCCAAATTAACATTAAGCGAAAAAGAAAAAGCTGATGTTGAAAAGAAGATCGAACTGCTTGAGAAAAAAATAGTTACAAATTGACAAGTTGTTTTCACCCACACCATTAATTTAAAAGACCGCCGGTAGGCGCAGGCTTCAGCCTGCCTAACATCCCTAATCCCGCAACCTGAAGGTTACGGCTACCCCATAATTTTTCCTTTTCAGGTTTAGCAGGATAACTCTCCTTCCCGCTTAAACCTATATTTATTATCTTTGCTGCACAATTTTTAACAACAAGAATACAATGACATCAACTGAAATCAGACAGCAATTTTTAGATTTTTTCAAATCAAAAGAACATAGAATCGTACCAAGTTCACCGGTAGTTCCATTCGATGATCCGACATTATTATTCACCAACGCGGGAATGAATCAATTCAAAGACGTATTCCTCGGCAAAGGAACACGCGAATACAAACGAGCGGCTGACACACAAAAATGTATTCGCGTAAGCGGCAAACATAACGACCTTGAAGAAGTTGGTCACGATACTTATCACCACACATTTTTTGAAATGCTTGGCAACTGGTCGTTCGGCGATTATTATAAATCAGAAGCAATTGAATGGGCATGGGAATTACTCACTGATGTATGGAAACTTCCAAAGGAAAGAATCTGGGCTACGGTTTACAGAACGGATGACGAAGCACTTGAATTGTGGAAAAGTAAGACAGATATAAATCCAGATCATATTTTACGTTTTGATGAGAAAGATAATTTCTGGGAGATGGGTGAAACCGGTCCTTGCGGTCCTTGTTCGGAGATTCACATAAATCTTAGTGATGATTATGATAATCCTAAATATGTAAACGCGGGAGTTCCGGAATGTATTGAAATTTGGAACCTTGTTTTCATTCAGTATAACCGTGATGAAACAGGAAAACTTCACGACCTTCCCGCAAAGCATGTTGATACGGGAATGGGCTTTGAACGTGTATGCGCAGTACTTCAGAAAAAAAGTTCTAACTATGACACCGATGTTTTTATGCCGATGATAAATGAGATTTCAAAGATCTCTAACATCGCATATGAAAAAGAAGAAGATAAAATAGCAATGCGTGTTATTGCAGATCATATAAGAACTCTATCGTTTGCAATTGCTGATGGTGCTGTTCCCGGTAATGATGGTCGCGGATATGTGCTTCGCAGAATTTTAAGAAGAGCCGCTCGTTACGGGAGAAAATTAAATCTCAATAAACCATTTCTTCATAAACTCGTTTATACTCTTGTAAAGAATATGGGAAATGTTTTTCCTGAACTTGCCGAAAAGCAAAAGTATGTTGAAAAAGTTATTAAAGCTGAAGAGGAAAGTTTTAATGTGACTCTTGACAGAGGAATAGAACTGTTTGATTCGCTTGTTCAGAATATGAAAGAATCAAAAGTAATTTCAGGAAATGATGTTTTTAAACTTTACGATACTTTCGGTTTCCCTGTCGATCTCACAAACGTAATGGCTCGTGAAAAAGGTTTTGCCATTGATGAAGACGGATTCAACAAATTGATGGAGGAACAAAAACAACGCGGACGTGATGCATCAAAAGAAAAATTTGCTTCGGTGAATATCAACCTTGATAACTTAAATGATTTTACGTTTGATAAAGACACCAGTTCTGTATTCACCGGTTATGATGAATTAAAATCTTCATCAAAAATTATCGGACACAAAAAGGATAACGGGAAAGATCTTGTCATTCTCGACAAAACTCCTTTTTATGTTGAAGCCGGCGGACAGATCGATGATCTCGGTGTAATTTCTGTTAGTTCAAATTCACTCCCGGTTGTTGATGTTACAAAGACAGACAACAAAACAATTCACGTTATAGATAATGAACAGAATAGTCTTATAAAACCGGGTGATTCTGTTCTTGCACTCGTTGATGAAAAACGAAGATGGGACATAATGCGTAATCACAGCGCGACTCATTTTCTTCATGCCGCTTTAAGAAAAATTTTAGGAACACATGTTCACCAGGCTGGGTCGTATGTTGGTCCGGACAGATTGCGTTTTGACTTCACTCATTTTTCAAAGTTAAGTGAAATAGAAATCAGGGATATTGAATCGCTTGTGAATGAAGAGCTGCGAAAAAATATTGAGCTTCAGCATCACCGTAACATTCCATTTGACACTGCAAAGAAGATGGGCGCGCTGATGTTCTTTGGTGACAAGTACGGCGATAAGGTTAACGTTGTTCAGTTTGGTGATTTTAGTATGGAGTTCTGCGGAGGAACTCACGTTAAAAATTCTTCACAGATCGGTTTGTTTAAAATTGTTAGTGAATCGTCAATTGCTAGCGGTGTAAGAAGAATCGAAGCCGTAACTGGACTTGGTGTTGAGCAGTATATTTTATCTCAACTAGGTCTTCTTAAAAACTCCGAAGAAAAAATTGCTGAATTAACCGATGTAAGGAAAAAACTTGAGAAAGAAATCTCTGAACTTAAAATGGCTGGTAAGTTAAACCAGGTTGATCCGGTACTTTCCAAATATTCTGAAGTTGATTCCATCAAAGTTTATAAGGGCAAGATAAACGCAGACACAATGGATGAATTAAAATCCTTCGGTGATGAATTACGCAATCGTATTAAAAGCGGTGTCGGTGTTTTGTTTGCTGAACCCGAAGGTAAAGCCGGAATTGTTTGTGTTGTAAGTGATGATCTAATTAAAGATAAAAAACTCAGTGCGGGGAAAATTGTCGGCGAACTCGCAAAGCTTGTCGGCGGCGGAGGCGGCGGAAGACCGCATCTTGCAACAGCTGGTGGAAAAGATGTAGATAAAATCAGTTCAGCACTGTCCGGCGTTGAAGAGATTGTAAAAAAGTTTTTATGATATATTCCAGAGCCTTAGTGTTTCTAAGTGCCCTTATGCCGAAGGCATCCCTTCGGGAGTGCCTGAGTGGTAAAAAGAGATTACAGTAACCATGAGAAGGTATTAAAGGAAATTAACCACTAAGACACTTAGAACACTAAGTTTCACTAAGAAGAAATGAAAACAATTACCAAAGAAATAGTTAACCAGATTTCTTATAAAATTGTCGGTTGTGCGATTGAAGTGCATAAGCAGCTTGGTCCCGGATTATTAGAATCTGTTTATGAAACCTGTTTGATTGAAGAATTAACTTCGGCTGGATTAATTGTTAACAAACATATTCCGGTTCCAGTTTTGTATAAAGGAAAAGATCTCGGAACAACTTTGGTACTCGATTTATTGGTAAATGATATTGTCATTGTTGAATTGAAAGCTGTTGAAATCATGATACCAGTATATAAAGCCCAATTACTATCATATTTAAAATTGACAGGCAAACCCAAAGGATTGCTAATCAATTTTAATTGTGAAAACATAACCGAAAGTTTAATCCCGCTTGTTACAGAAGAATTTTCGAAACTTCCATCTTCTTAGTGTTTCTAAGTGCCCTTAGTGCCTTAGTGGTAAAAAAATCATGGCTAAACCTAAAATAAAATACATCTGCTCAAACTGCGGGTACGAATCACTAAGATGGATAGGCAAATGTCCTGAATGTGATTCATGGAATTCATTCACCGAAGAAATAATTGAACCCACAAAGAACAAATCAGCACGAACTAAATCTCCTTTCACAGCGAAGAAGATAAATGAAATTTCTGCCGCGGAAGAAGACAGAATAATGACAGGCATTAACGAATTTGATCGTGTTCTTGGCGGAGGGATTATGCCCGGCTCTGTAATACTTCTTGCCGGTGATCCGGGAATCGGCAAATCAACACTCGCATTACAGACTGCCGCAACAATTAAAAACAAAGTCCTGTATGTAACTGGCGAAGAATCTTTAAAACAGATCAAACTCCGTTCATCAAGACTAAAAATTACTTCGGATGATATCTATATAATTGCGGAGACTGATCTTAATCCAATTATCTCTGCAATAAACGAAATTGAACCCGCAGTAGTAATTGTAGATTCAATACAGACAATGCAGAGAAGTGATATGCAGAACTCTGCCGGAACAATTACACAGATACGTGAATCAACTTCATTGTTTATGGAAGAAGCAAAGAAGAAAGGATTTTCTGTTATCATCATCGGGCACGTTACTAAGGAGGGAACGATAGCGGGTCCGAAGATACTTGAGCATATTGTTGATGCGGTGATTCAGTTTGAAGGCGAGTCGCATCATTCGTTCAGAATTTTACGCGCACAGAAAAACCGGTTCGGCAGTACAAATGAAATTGGTGTGTTTGAGATGCGCGAAAACGGATTGAGAGAAGTCACAAATCCCAGTGAGTTATTTTTAAGCGAACGCGACCGAAATACATCAGGCTCGGTTATAACCGCAAGTATGGAGGGCACACGACCGATACTACTCGAAGTACAGGCGCTTGTTACACCATCAAACTTTGGAAACCCGCAGCGCGTTGCAACAGGATTTGATTACAGAAGACTATCAATTCTCCTTGCTGTACTTGAGAAGAGATGCGGATACAGATTATCAGCAAATAATGTTTTTCTAAATATGGCTGGCGGTGTAAAAATTTATGAGCCAGCTATTGATCTTGCTGTCTGCTGCAGTATTGCCTCTAATCTATTAGATAAAGTCGCAGATAACAACACCGTAGTAATTGGTGAAGTAGGGCTTGGCGGAGAAGTACGCAGTGTTAGCAACATCGAAAAGAGAATACAGGAAGCCGCTAAACTCGGTTTTAAAAGAGTTATCATTCCACAGAACAACACCGCGGGATTAAAGAAAAATGATATAAAAATAATTGCAGTTGAAAATCTTGTTGATGCGATTAGTAATTGTTTTGCGGGCTGAGATTTCTAAGGCATTTTACCACTTAGACACTAAGTTCACTTAGAAACACTAAGAAAGACAAAGAACTATTTGCAAAATTCAAGACCAACAACAAACCACACACATTTTTAGTTTGACTTAAAAAATTGTTTCGCCTAAGTTGGTGTTAAATATTTAGCGGGAAAATTAATGGGCTGCTGTACAATGAATGTTACTCCTGATCGTATTTTATTAAATAGCTCCCGCCCCTGTCTTAACCTATCTGGAATCAACTACTTTTAAAGGATTTAAAAGTTATGAAGACCAAAATAAAATCAACACAGATAATCTTTCTCATAATTATCGTTTTGTTTTTCCCTGCTGTTATTTATTGCCAGGAGTATTCAACCGATACGGTTTATGTAACCTCTCCCAAATTTGATGAAACGAAGTACTGGGATTCAAAACCGATAAGTGAACTTCCCGCGCATATACCCATTTACAAAGATATTATGTACTTGTAT
This sequence comes from Ignavibacteriales bacterium, assembly GCA_016700155.1. Classification (NCBI taxonomy): domain Bacteria; kingdom Pseudomonadati; phylum Ignavibacteriota; class Ignavibacteria; order Ignavibacteriales; species Ignavibacteriales bacterium. The sequence goes on along the minus strand of CP065001.1, from coordinate 4,267,833 downwards.
GCTGACTTCGAGAATATCAAAGATGGTGCTATCCCGATTTATATAATCAATAACACTCCAACTAGTTTTGAATACGATAGTCAAAAGATGGAATTACTTCAACAGGAGTTCAAAGATTCAGATAGTATATGGAGGAGAAGTGCATCTTTTTATCATGTCAGTTCTTGCGTTGTGTTATTGCGTAGTGATGGAATACGACCTTTTGAGTTTTTGCTAATCAGCGATTTCGTCTTGAAGAAGGGAGAGGAATATGATGCGCGATATAGATTTTTTAACACCGATATCGTTACATCAAATATCGGTAAAGCAAAGATTAATTTAGAAGATGCTGAGGTAGCGAGATATGATGACATTGCGTTAAGAGCCTCGGGGGCAGATTTTTTAAACAAGATAATTAAAGGTGAGATAGCTCCTTTTGAAACACATGAAAAGAACGATGAATTAATCTGGAGAGCTCTTTTCAATATAACTTCATATTACCCCGATGAAGCTATCCCTGTGCTAAGTGTATTAGCTAAGGATTATGCTAGCAAATTTTGCGAATACGCAATGAGAATTTTAGAATCGCTCAAAAAAAGAAAGCAGGAGAAATAATCTCATTTTATTAAAAACGGTTTTTATATAAGGAAGGAGAATTTCAGTGTGAAACACATTTTTATTTTATTCTTCGCACTTCTTTTCATTTCCTGTGAAGAGACCGAAACTGTTTACGTTTATCCTGATGGCATTACCAAACCGGATAAAATTATTGTGAGTCGCGGCTGCGGGAATATTTTTGTTTATCAATTTTTAGACAGCACAAAAGCATTAACCGTCGGGATAAACACAAACGAAATTAAACTTACAAAGAAACGGCAGGTTTTTGACATTAGTATTTCTAATCCAAACATAAAAGTTGTGATTGAGGTTGCGGCGAATCACCCCGACAGCATCTATTTCAACTTCTGTAATGATGTTGGTTATCCGAATGAAGGAGTGACTAAAAAGTATATGGCTGTATCCGGCAGATTATCTTTTTCTGTATCCGAAGATAACCCGATTAAAGAACCTGTCTGGAATACATTTTACTATGTGACAATAAAAGTTGAAAATCTTCGTTTGGTAAACCAGGAGACTAACGACGAAATTAATATTGATGAAGCTATTTTCTGGAATGTTGGTGTTGGCTGGGCTCCGGGTTAAGTATAAGTGTTATCGAACTAATGTAAAATGTTTTAAGTAATTTGAGAACGTACATTTAAATAATTACTAATTGGGGAATACATACATAATGGTATGTTTGAAAGGCATTGCATCGGGCTATGAAGGGACGTCAAATGAATAAAATTTTTTCTCTCCTTTTTATAATATTTTTTATAGGATTTAATTCTCTTACTATCAGTCAGGAAAAACTTTTTCCCGTTATTCAAAACGGCAAATGGGGATATATAAATGAAACCGGGACAATTGTAATCGAACCCCAGTATTTACAAGCTTCAAACTTTTACAGCGGATTTGCCTATGTAAAAATTGGTGATTCCGGAACAGGTGTAAATAAAAAATCACCAATAGTTGAGGATAAGGGTTACATCAATACTAAAGGTGAGTTTGCAAGTATATCTGGATTCCTTTCCGGCTTTAGTGAAGCCGGTTTGTTTTATAATGAAAGAGCCCGCGTGCTGAAAAATGGTAAAGGTGTTTTTACAAACTCTCTCTGGGGATTTATCGATACATCATTCAACCCCGTTATTCCGGCAGAGTTTGACAATGCCGGTGATTTTTCAGAAGGGCTTGCCTGGGTAGAAGTTATAAAAAAATTTTTATTCTTTGTTGTATCCGATAAGTTCGGTTATATAGATCGTAATGGGGAAATGGTTATACCGCTTCAGTTTGACAATGCCGGAAATTTTTGTGACGGTTATGCCAACATAACTCTTAACGGTAAGAGAGGATTCATTGATAAGAAAGGAAAGATAGTAGTTAAACCAAGATTTGAATCAGTAAAACATTTTTCTAACTCGCTTGCACCTGTAAAATTAAATGGAAGCTGGGGATTCGTTGATACAAACGATTCACTAATTATACCGGCTGTCTACCAGGAAGTATTTCCTTTTAATGATGGACTAGCGCTTGTTAAACAATCTAGTAAATGGGGATACATTAACGCGCAAGGTAAGTTTGTACTTGAACCGCAATTTGATGAAGTGTCCGGATTCAGCGAGGGTCTTGCTGCAATTAAAAATAACGGCAAATGGGGATTTATTAATACTGCCGGACAATTTATCATAGAGCCGATTTATGATTATGCGTATGGATTCAGCAACGGACTTGCTTTGGTAAGAGTTGATGGAAAGTTCGGATATATAAATCGTAATGGAGAATATATTTGGGAACCGGCGAAATAGATAATTCTCTGTAATAACATTTATGCTTTAAGAAAATCTTTAAAAAATGATAAGCCCGTCAAAAATCCGGAGGGAAAAATTATGAAGCCAATTTATTTTTTAATACTTCCTTTATTAATACTTTATTGCGGCTGCGCTGGTTCCGGCTTTGACCAGGGATTGATTAACAAAAAGTTATCATATGATGTAATTACAAATGATGCAGACATCCAAAAGGTACTGACATTAAAGCCGCAGCTCACAGCACCGCTTAGACTCGCTGTTTATCTTGATCAGCAAGTTGTTAACTACTGGCAGAACACATATTGGAGATGGGTTGAAAACGATAAAGCCAAAATTTTAGATACACTAAAATCCATCGACGATAGTTTATTCTCAGAAATATTTATTATCCCATCAAGCATGGTTGGTGATTCCAATATAAAAACAATCCGTCTTGCGGCAGCCCGTCATAATGCTGATGCGGTACTTGTTATTCGGGGCATAAATGATATTGATAAGTATGGTAATTTCTGGTCGTGGACTTATATCACAATAATTCTCGGCTGGATAGTTCCGGGAACTGAAGTTGATTCATATTTCAAACTGAGCGCTTCAATGTGGGATGTAAGAAACGAATATCTTTATCTGACCGCTGAATCAGATTCGTATTCAAACTATTCAAAGGCGGCTTTTATTATTAATGATAAAAACATTGTCAATAAAGATAAGACAGTAGCTTTCAACTCAATTCTGAAAGAACTTAAATCCAGGTTTAAGAATTTATATAAAGAATAAACTAATGTCATTAAAATATTTTATAAAGCTTTATGCATACAACTATTAAGTTTTAACTCAAATAAATAAACAAACATGTTGGTTGAAATTTTTATTTATGTTTTTATAACAATCTCAATTGGTCTGGTAACAGGGTTACTATTTTTAATGACCATTCCTGTTCGGAAAAAACTAATTTCCATGGGATATTTAAGTATCAGTAATGATCGGAAAATAAAATACTATTTTATAGCAGCCACACTTATCATTTCGTTCTACTCTACTTATACAGCATTTTATCCTACAGAATCATTTTACGAATCTGAGTTTACATTCAACACGAAAATCACGTTCCCTTCATCAGCAAAGTTTTTATTCAAAGATGCATCATATCCTGACATACATGGGGATTATATATCAATTGCATTAATAGAAGTATCTACGAAAGATTATCATGATATTTTGTCCGTAGTCAGATCGTGGCCCGCTAGTAAACAGGACGATATATACTTTCAGGCAGAAGATAAAATTCAAGAGATTTTGGGAAATAAAATTAATTACAACTATGAAGCATGTACCCTGGGGGCACAAAGTAATAGTTACTTCTTCATCCGTTTGTTGGATGATGGTAAATCAATCATTTTCAAGTATGTTAACCGATAATTTTACTTATTGATGATTCTTATTTATGTATAACTATCGATTAACAAAAAGTATCATTACGCATAATGAAAGGAAATTATTTTGCCCCCACAGATAACTAAAACTTCACAAAGGCAAGTCTGCAATCACTAGTTAGGAAAGAACAATGAAAAATGTTGATTGGAAAAATGCAGTAATACTTATTTTAATTATACCTCTTAGTTCAACTTCTGCTCAAAATCTGAAATTAGGATTTCAACTCGAATCATTTCAGTACTTTACAAACACCGATGTGATAAACAGAACAACCAACCTTTCTGTGTCAAACTATTCCTCAGCGTTTGGGGCTTTTGCTCCAACCAGTTTATATCTGAAATTTGATGTTGGAATTACGAACGAGTTAATGCTGGAATTTAAACCGGGGTTTTTATTTGCTGATGATTATACTGGCTATGAAGCCGGAATATTTTCAAAGTATAAAATTTATAAGTTCGCTAACTTAATTGCGTTTTTTAATTATCATGCCAACAATGATTACAGTTCCAACACCGGCGGAGCCACATCGAAAGGAATCAGCTTGCTTGGAGCAGGTGTCGGTGTTGATATATGCGAGATGATAGTTTTGGAATTGCTCTATTCAATACCAATATCTGAATCACAAATAGGATATACCCCCAGTTATAAAAATGATTACTCATTAAGAACCGAGACAAATTTAAAATCTATTATTAAACTCGGAATCGGATTTAGCTGGAGCATCGCCAATTAAATTATTCTGAAGTATCGCGGAGAATGTATTATGCACCAAACCAAATTGTTCGAAAAAAAAATTAACTTCGCTATTGCCGTTCTGATTTTATCAATAATTTCCATTCACTGTAGTTCACCTTCTTCCGTGACACGCATTTATGAAGGTCCGTATCGGGGTACAAACAGCAATAACTACGCTGTCGTGGTTGGACGAGTTATTGATCAAGAAGATAAAAGCCCTCTGGTTGGAGGAGTTGTCACCGTTGGTGGATATTCATTTAGCGGTTCAGTAGATGAAAAAGGCAATTATGTAATACTAAATATCCCTCCCGGAGTTTATGATATAGTTGCTAAAAATATTGGATACGAGGACACCCGTATAAACGGAGTTAAATTGGATAGTAATAAAATGTACATCATAGATTTTCAACTTATTCAAGGTCACTATTTTTTAGATTAATATTGTTTCAAGCTTTCATATAAATTATAATTTCAGCAATCATATTATTGGCAAATTATTATGCACCAAATCAAATGGTTCGAAAGAAAAATTAACTTAACTATTGCGGTTCTAATTTTATCAATGATTTCTATTCACTGCGGTTCATCTTCTACTGCGATTCGAGTATATGAGGGTTATTATAATGGCAAATATAATGTTGACAAAGCCATAGTAGTAGGACGCGTTTTGGATAAGGTAAGTAATGATCCGCTAATTGGGGCGTACATAATCTTAGAAGAATCCGAATTTGGTGGTGCAACTGATCTTTTGGGTAATTATGTAATCTTGAATATTTCTCCTGGAACGTATAATATATGTGCAAAGTATATTGGATATAAAACGGCAGTACTAGATGATGTTAAATTGGACAAAAATAATATTTACATTATCGATTTTAGATTAGTAGCAGAAGACTATTTGATACTATATGATTAGTCTTCTTAATAGATCAATTTTTAGGAAAATATTAAATGCAACAAACCAAATGGTTCGAGAGAAAATTTAATTTCACTTCAACACAAAATATTTTTCCTTCTATTGTCGAACGTCTTTGGGGAACGCCGGTTAGACTTGAAGAAAAACTCAAATCTATTCCCCCGGAAATTCTTACAACAAAAGTTAATGGAAGCTGGACAATAAAAGAAAATATCGGGCATCTTACTGATCTTGAACCATTGTGGCAGGTAAGGCTCGAAGAACTTAAAGCGGGTAAACAGGAATTATCTGCAGCAGAGCTTCAGAATACAAAAACACATAACGCAAATCACAATGAAGTTCATGCTGATAAACTATTAAACGATTTCAGAAACATAAGGCAGGAAACATTATTAATGCTTGAAGGCATTGACGATGAACTTGTGTTCCGTTCCGCGCTTCATCCAAGATTAAAAACACCAATGCGCACAATGGACTTATTTTTATTTGTCGCTGAGCACGATGATCATCATCTTGCAAGGATAAGCGAGCTGGTTAAGATATTGCAAAAATAATCTGCTTAATCTTAAAGCTTTAGCAATGGGCAATAATTAATAATTGACAACTCTCTGTCGCAAGCACAAAAATTAATTCTGCTTTCATCTTGCTAATGAATAAAGAAAATTCAATTTTATTTGCAGTGTTCATTTAATCATCAGCGGGGTTATCATGAAAAAATTATTTGTCATCTCATTTCTTTTTTTATTTGGGTCAACTCTCTTTTCTAATGGTGTGGGTATAGTAAACAAAAGTCAGCCGCTATATTTACAATTGGTTAACACTCATGTTTCTGTATATGTTGAAAACCAGGTTTCAATTGTTACAACCACTCAGGAATTTTTTAATAATCTTGAGATGGATACAACAGTTCAATATGCCTTTCCTCTTCCTGACGGCGCCAGCGGAACAAATTTGCGGTGGAAGATTAATGGTATCTGGCACGAAGCACTGATAGCCCCGACCGGTAATGATACCACCGGAGGTGGAGGTTCCGGTCCGCAACCTCACGCTTCACTTTTACAATATCTTGGTGCCACGCCGTTATATTTTTCTATCCCGGAACAACTTCTTGCTGATTCCACATTGATAGTTGAATTGAGTTATGTGCAGCTGCTTCCTTATTCTTTCGGTAATGTTATATTCAATTATCCCAACAGGTACACTTTAATTCAAACTCAACCGGTGATGGAACAGAAATTGGATTTTGTTCTGATATCTGAAAGAACAATAGACTCCATAAAATGTACGAGTCATCCATCTTCGGTAATATCGAATAATGGTGATACTGCTGAAGTTCACATTAATCTTTCACAGGCAGTTGCTGATTCAAATTATAAAATTGTTTACAGCTTAAGTCTTAGTGAACTTGGTCTTTATTCGTTCAGTACTTTCCTCGATGACTCTGCAAGCATAGCGGATACAATTTCAGGAGGATATTTTATTTTTATTGTTGAGCCCGAACCATCCGCACAGGTTATTAATAAAGTGTTTACTCTCATAGTTGATCGCTCGGGAAGTATGTCGGGGACAAAAATTGTCCAGGCAAAAAATGCTGCGTCGTTTATCGTTCAGCATTTAAATACGGGAGATAAATTTAACATAATTGATTTTGCAACCACTGTTTCATCATTCAGACCATCACATATTGATTATACACCTGAAAATGAGGTGGCGGCATTGAGTTATATTTCCGGGTTCGTTGCAAGCGGAAACACAAATATTTCAGGCGCGTTCGGTACTGCTCTTCCACAATTTGTAACATCTAATGACAGTACAGCGAATATCATTATCTTTTTAACTGACGGTCAGCCAACAACAGGTTTAACAAACACTCAGCAGATTCTCAATTATGTTGATTCATTGGTTACACAGTTGGAAGCTACTATCATGCTTAATACATTCGGCATCGGCAGCGATGTTAATGTTCAACTGCTGACATTGCTTGCTGCCAACAATAACGGGCTTGCTGAGTTTCTCGGGAATGATCAACTGGAATCAAGAATAACAGAGTTCTATTTGAAAATCAGGAATCCTGTTTTGTTGAACACACAAATGGTTTTCACTCCAAACGTTCTTTATGAAGTTTATCCTGATCCGATGCCGAACCTGTATATCGGTCAGCAAATGCTTGCTGCCGGCAGATATGATGAAGCTCCCCCTGTATCACTAACTTTCAGCGGAACAAGATATGGTCAGCCGGTTCAATACAATTACCAGCTTGAACTTGTTGATACATCTATTGCTGACTATCAGTTCATTCCAAAAGTGTGGGCTAAGAAAAAAATTGAAAACTTACTTGTGACATACTATAGTCTTAACCCGAACACTCCTCAGGCAATTGCATTAAAAAATCAGATCATCTGGCTGAGCATTAAGTATGGCGTACTAAGTCCGTTCACAACATTTGTCGCTCAGATCCCTGTTGAGCTCGTATCCTTCTCTGCTACATTAACAGGTAAAACTGTTGAGCTTGTCTGGGAAACAGCAAGTGAAACAAACAATCTTGGTTTTGAAATTCAAAGAAAATTCGGAGAAGCTGAATGGACAACAATCGCGCAGATATCCGGATACGGTAGTTCAACAGAAACCAGGCGGTATTCGTACGTTGACGATCTTTCTGAGTTAAACTATAAAGGAAAAATTTATTACCGGCTGAAGCAGATTGATTTCGATGGCAGTTATGATTTTTCTGAAATTGTTGAAGTCTACTTTGACGCTTTACCTGATGATTATTCATTACTTCAGAATTACCCGAATCCTTTTAATCCGTCAACAACCATTGCATATCTTATTCCTGAAGATGCATTCGTTGACCTGAGAGTTTTTGATATACTTGGTAAAGAAGTTTTTGTTATCAAAAACGAGTATCAAAAAGCAGGTACATACAATATTGTTTTTGATGGAAGCAGTCTAGCAAGCGGAGTATATTTCTATCGCTTAAATGCCGTGGGAAATACAAAGAAATTTTCTGCTGTAAGGAAACTTATTCTAATGAAATAATTTTCAAACTGAATTCTCCCGGCGAAGTTTTAGTAAAATTTTTCCGGGAGTTTTTATATGTCTATTTATAAAATCACTCTTTTATTTTTCTCAGAATAAAATCTAAACTAGTATGATGCTGCAAAATAATCTCAAGGTTCTTATCGTGAGTTTTTTAATTTTTTACTCACTCGCCTCTATTCAATTTTATTTTGATTTTAAACAATATTTAGACATTAAAGAAAATGGAATCACGACTAATCCATCAGTGAGCTATAAAAAGAAATTTGGAGCATGGTTTTATTCTCTTGAATTTGTTACGCTTAATAATGTTCATGTAATTAAGGAGGGCAAATGTGGTGAATTAAGAAAATGCAAAAAATATTATGATAATATCATCGTGATTTTCAATCCGGAAAATCCGCATGGTTTTATGGAATTACCTGATTATGAAAATTATTCGATTGAATATAAGATCTTCTTCTACTTCATTCTTTACGGAATCACTGGTTCTTATTTACTTTACTTGGTGTTGAATGTTATCATTATGTTTAAGTCAAAAGAAAATAGAAACAAGTTCTTCAAGATTATAAAAAGAAAACAAATATGAAAACTTTCCTGATCGTCTTATTTGCTTTTATTTCTATCTTCGCCTCAGACTCAACAGCAACTGTATGGATTGAGGGGGCTCCTGTTAAAATCAACATATCAAGCGATTTCTATATTAACTTACAGGACTTTCAAAATTTTATTGACAAACAACTACAGGATTTTCGATTTACAGAAATTATAATTGAAGATGTAACGGGTGATGCTTTGTCTGATTCTCTCACAAACTTTATCTACTTGACTAGCAACGGTTGTGTAGTAGAATCGAAAATATTTTCTAAGGGGATAATGGTTCATCATGATTCCTGTTTTGTACTGAATGAACGGGGCAACGATGAAAATAGCTGGGGCAGCGATTCCAATTATCTAAAACTGTTTCCTTATTCGCTTTTATACATTGGATACAAAATTAGAATGGAATCTTACCTCTGGGAAAAATCGAGGATTGAAGAAAGTATTTTTATGCCGCTTAATTTTAGAAGGATTGAACTTGAAAATGAAGGCTTGAAAGAAATTGAAATAGTTGCAGAGTTAATTCGATATAAAGAATATATCCTGAACTATAAAGGAAAATTTATTAACACATTGTCTATGTCAAATCCCGATACTTATTTTTATGACAGCACCTTGAATAAGTTTGTTCTTTTCTATGCACCGTAAATTATTCACAGTTTAAATTGACACTAATGAATACAAATTCAAACATCCTTCACACAATCGGCAATACATCACTTGTGCAGCTTAACAAAGTTGTTCCGAAGGGATCTGCAAAAATTTTTGTTAAACTTGAATGGGAAAATCCAACCGGCAGTATGAAAGACCGTGCTGCGCAGGCTATGATACAGCGCGCTGAAGAAGACGGTCGTTTAAAACCCGGTTATGCAATTGTCGAATATACCGGCGGGAGTACCGGGATATCACTTGCACTGGTCTGCGTTGCGAAAGGGTACAAACTTAATATCATTACTTCTGACGCATTCAGCCAGGATAAACTTAACCAGATGAAAGCATTCGGCGCTGAGCTTACAATGGTACCAAGTGAAGGCGGACTTACTACAAAAAAATTAATTCTTGATATGATAGAAGCCGCAAAAGAAGTCAGCAAACAACCCAACACATACTGGACAAATCAACTATACAATGAAGACAGCATAAGCGGATACTTTCCTTTAGCTGAAGAGATCTGGCAGCAAACAAACGGAAAGGTTAATGCGTTTGTTCAAAGTGCGGGAACTGCGGCATCATCGCGGGGTGTTGCAACAATTCTTAAACAGTACAATTCAAAAATAAAAACAGTTGTTGTTGAACCTGGTGAATCGCCTGTTCTTTCGGGTGGTCAACCCGGTCCGCATAAAATTGAAGGGGTGGGAATTGGTTATACCCCGCCGTTATGGAAACCCGATTTGGTCGATGAAATTATTCCTGTTAAAACAGAAGACGCAAAAGAAATGGCAAGACGTTTGGCGAGAGAAGAAGGTTTGTTTGCGGGCACATCTTCAGGCGCGAATGTTGTCGCAGCAATAAAAGTCGCAGAACAACTTGGTCCCGAATCAACAGTAGTTACACTTATGGTTGATTCCGGTTTGAAGTATTTAAGTACTGATGTTTATAAAATAAAAGTTGACAGGCCTTGAGAATAAACTGTTGAAACTGTTCAGTAATACAATTCGATTCGGCTCTGAGGGGGGATTAATCCCACTCAATCAATTATTAAAGATTTAAAACTGAAATGATACGCAACGATTATATAATGCGGCTTATTGAACAACTTGTTCAGGTACTCGCAAAAATAGTTTTCAACAAAAAAGCCGGTAATCTTGCTGATGCTGAGACTGACCTGGAGAATGCTTTCAATAATATCGTCGGGCTTAACTCATTATTGATCGAGTCTTTGTCATCACAGGATATTATTACTCTGCTGAATATTAATAAAGACAAACAAGCAGCCGCGGTAAAAAGTCTTTTTACCGCAAAGTTATTGAAAGAAAAAGCGGAGCTGAACAGCCTGAGCAAAAAGAATTCAAATCAGGAACAGGATTATCACAAAATTCTCAGCTTGTTCATTTATGGAATTCTTAACAACGAAAATACAGAAATGGATATGAGCATTTATTTTGATGATGTTGAAGAGCTTGCAAAAATCATTAATAACGAATTAACTCATGAAACCAGGTTTGAACTATTCAGGGTTTATGATATTGCCGGAAGATATGATAAGGCTGAAAATGAATTGTTCAGACTCAAAGAATTAAACTATCCGGATATTCTAGCTTCCGGAATATTGTTCTACAAAAAACTTGAAAACTTAAGTGATGATATTTTAATGAGAGGGAACTTATCACGGGAAGAGGTTGCGTCGGGATTCATGGCTTTTAAGCAATAAAACTTTTCAGCTTAATGCTGATGGAACCTTTAACTCTTTCACAAAGCCAGACAGGTTTTCCAGTGATTGGTTGAAGGTGGCTTCGGTTTTTTTCTTTTTTAAAACACCAAAAAAAATTTTGTTCAAAAGACCCTTTTTTATAAAAACATCAATTGTCAGTTTTGTTCTTCTGACATTTATTTTCTCAAGAGTGTATTGAACAGAAAACATTTTCCCTTCATCTGTTTCATTAAACTCTATTCTATCTTCGCCATAAGTGTAGCCGCTTGAATAAAAAACTTCCTGCTCGTTATCCATAATACATTTGCATTTCATTCCGAGTCTTGGTAAATGTTGATTCGGCACTTCAACAGATTTTACACCGACGAACCATTTGTTCCTGTAATTAAAATCACCTGCCGCATGAAAAAGTGTTATGATGTCTGTATCATACTCTTTGATGAATGAAAGTGCTTTTGTTTTTTCAGTAAGCCCGTATTCAGGCGCTGCTTCGGGAGTTATTTCATTTCTAAGTTCACTTAATTGTGTATAATGAAAAGGTATTTCTCCTGAATCAGTTTGCTTTGCCCCGATGTTCCATTTCATCCAGTCGGTAAATCCTGCTGGCGGAGTTTTATAAACCAGGTTTTGAGTGACAAGCCAGTATTCATGCTGATCAATATCATTTTTTAATAGCTGGTGCGCGACTATAACATCCTTTCCGATAAGCTTACTGAACTGTTTTACGTTATATCCTGTGAACTCACCGTAATGAGTAATCACTTTAAGTGAAAGTCCAACCATTGAAAGACATGCATTACACTGACAGTATTTATGCTGATCATACCTAAGCAGATGTCTATGAAATTCCCGGAACATTGCTTCAACCTGTTTATAGATTTCTTCAAGCTTGGGGGCTTCACCAAATTTGTAAAATAAAATCGCATCACCCTCAATTTCAGAAATTTCGAGACCAATCTTGTTCGTGTTTATTAATAACTCAAGCAGTTCCTGTATGATCATCCGGCTGTGTTCAATGTCTGTTTGGTTTACAAACTTTGTAAACCCGCTTATATCAGGAATGAAAAGGAGTCCTTTGTTTTCCATCAATTCACTTAATGATTTTTATTTAGATATTATTTGAATCCGCAACAGAGGTGAATCCGGATTTTTTTTCTCTTATCCGGTTTTGATAAAATACTACTATCAACAGGAATTAAGCAACTGTTAGATATTATAAATGCAAAACTAAAATCATCCCCCGCCTGGCGCTTGTATAAACTCACTAATCAATTAATTGATTGACTGCTTTTTTTATTAGCATTAAGTTACAGGCAATAATTTTAGGGGTGTTGAGTTTGGGCTTCGTAAAATTTGATATTGATCCGGGTACTGTTCATATACTGCGGTCTTCCACATTTAGCATCAGATATATTTCTCCAATACTTTTATCACCGGGTGATTTATGAATCTTATTTCTTTTAAGAAAATTTTTCTGTCAGCACTAATTATTTTTTTATACACTATTCTTATCCAAACGGATGTTTATGGCGAATGCGGTGATACAACCGTTGTCAGATTAAAATCAGGCGCTAAGATCAGGGGTGAAATAATTTCGGGCAATAAAGAATCATTCATCATATACAATGAAGAACTTGGCAACAGGGAAGTACAATGGGATGAGATAAATTTTATTTCATCTTCAGAAGTTTATGATTCACTGGCTGAGAATAAATCAATTCTTGTTTTACCGCCTCAGGAAATTCCGCAGAAAAGTATCTGGGATATTTTATCCGCAGAGTTTTTATTCGGGAAAGGATTTAATTATGACAGGTTTGTCGGCTTTGGTGCGCGCGTAAATGTTTCGGTTAATGATTGGATAACTCTTGGTGGCATTGCTGTAATACATCTTGGCTCAAAAGCATATTATAAAGATGACGGGTATGGTTCAATGTTTTACTGGGGTCCTGAAGTAGGATTCAGATTCAAAACCGATTATATAATTATCGAACCCTCAGTAAGTATTGGTGAAGGGACATTATCATCCGCAAATGATCTGTATAACCCTAATCCCGTAAATAAAAATGAAGCTGCGACAGTTTCAAAATTTTATGTTTCCCCGGGAGTTGGATTAAAAAGTAATCTCGGCGCAATAAACATAGGGCTGCAATTCAGGTATGTTATAATTGATAAGCGAAATATGGCGGGACTGTATCTGACATTTGGGAATTGAAAATCAATTAATAAAATATTCAAGGGGTCATTATGAAAAACATTTATTTCTTATTTGTCCTTATCATTTTTTTCTTAACAGAATATTTATCTGCTCAGGGCGCTTTCACAGAATACAGCACATCTCATTATGCAAGAACAATCCGTTTAGGCAATACATATACGGGCATAGCAGAAGGGGCTGAGGCGCTATATTATAATCCTGCGGGGATTGCCAATTCTAATTCTTACGAACTTTTATTTTCGAATGGAATTGGACTTGCCCCCTTTGTAGACGGAACCCGTCCTTACGATTATGCAGTAGTTACACCGTTGCCCGAAAATCTTGGAACCGTTGGTTTTTCAGCACAGACTTTTTATTACATTTATTTCCGCGAGACGCAGGAGAATATTTTTAATCTTAGTTATGCTTATCAATTTTTTAATTCACTTTCAGTTGGATTAACTGCCGGATATTATCACTTTCACGCTGTTCCTCAATTGTCTATTGGTGATTGGTTTATATCTGAAGAAGGCTCAGCTATTGATTTGAGTCTCGGTGTTTTATATCAACTCCCGGCAAACATGAAAATTTCTGATCAGGATAATTTTAAAATAGGACTCTACATTAAAAATTTTCTTAATTCAAAAATCAAATTAGACCCGACTGATAAGGAATACTTTCTTAATCAAAACATCAGAGCGGGGATTAGTTACCGGTTCATTCCGTCATTCTCTGGCACAGAAAAAATTCATCCGATACAGTTACTGGCAGCGATTGACTTAGTTTACTCCGGTAGAGATTATGACTTCCGGTATTATTACCCCAATTATGCAGTAGAACTTTCACTTTATGAAATACTTGAAATAAGTTTTGGTCGCGAAAGTGAAAAATATCTGCGTGACCCCGGAGTTCATCCGCTTCCGCCGCAATACCCGGTTAACAGGTATGGCATTGGGTTGAACGCTCCGTTGCATTTGTTATTTGATTCCTCAAATAAAATGACAATAAAATTTAACTATTGTAAGTCTGATTGGGAACCAATAAATGAAGAGAATGTTAACCTTCCTCACTTTTCAATTAAAGAAATGGATGATGACGCATTTAGTATTGGCTTTGCATTTGAATTATGATAAAATATATTCATAACAAAAATCATTTTAATAAGTAAGGAATGAGAATGAATACAGACGCGTTGGAAAAACTTAAATACCCCATCGGCAAATTTGCCTGGCCCGAATCTGTTGACGACAAAACATTACAACAGCATCTTGATGATATTGAAACGCTGCCGGCAAAATTAAAAGCCGCGGTTAAAGGATTAACCGAACAGCAGCTTAACACACCATACCGACCTGATGGATGGACAGTTAAACAGGTTGTTCATCACGTTTGCGATAGTCACCTGAACAGTTACATACGTTTCAAATGGGCGTTGACTGAAGATACTCCAACTATAAAAGCTTACGTACAATCAAAGTGGGCGGGATTAAAAGAGTATGAATTATTAAGTGTGGATGACTCATTAACATTTCTTGAAGCGCTGCATAAAAGATTAATTACACTTCTTCGTTCATTAACAAAAGAAGAACTTGAAAGAGAGTTTATTCATCCGGAAACACAGGCTCACATAAAACTGAGAAATAATATTGCTTTGTATGCGTGGCATAGCAAACATCATACGGCACATATAACTTCTTTGAGGGAAAGAAATGGTTGGTGAGATTTAAGAGGTAGTAAAAAAAATGTCACACTTCGACTAACTCAGTGTGACATTTTTATGTGTCAAATTTAATTAAATACCCTAATTCATCGTTGGCAGGAACGAATGATTCTTTGCATAGAATAACATCTGCTCAGTAAAGTCTTCGGGATATTCAACTTTTACATCAACAATTTTTCCATTTTCTATTACAGGTTTTAAAACAGGATTAATAAATCCTTTGTAAGGAGCGACGTTAAGTTTTGCATACCTGTCACGAACCTCTTTGTGCAAAGCGGGATCGATCTTAACGCCATAAGTTTCAATCAATGTCTGCGCTGCAGCGAAATCACCTTCAGATGTAATACGCTGAACTTCTTTCAACATTTCTCCGAACAATGTGCGGAGTTTGTTGTAATCATTTATCACATAAAAAGTTTTTCCGTCACGCATTTTCTTTTCGATGACATTATCCTTGGCGCCTTTTTCAAGTACCCATTTTGATATTGTCTGCCGGTTGCGCATATGTGCCTGTTCGATGTTATCACCTAACTCAATCCTGTTCAACTGAAGCATTAAACCATTACGCAGGTATGAATTGTATTCCGCTTTTGCAACATCAAGTGACGGCATAACACCTATCTCAATCAGTTTTGGATCCATTATATAATACAATGCAACAAGATCAGCGCGAGCTTCTTCAATTGCCGAAGCATAATTTTTTAATGATTGTTTTGGTGTTCCGACTCCCGCATTAATTTGCCCCGAAGCATGTCCTATAACTTCGTGAAGATCAGTATGAAGTTTACCCGCTAATGAACCATGCTGTTTTGCCAGATCAATTTCTTCCTGTGAATAACAAAATTCTTTCAGCAGTTCTTCTGAACCGGCTTTATCATAAGCATAAACTATGTTGCCAAGATTAACCGATTTTGAGCCGTGATCTTTCCGTATCCAGTTAGCGTTAGGAAGATTTATTCCAATCGGCGTTGAAGGTGATGCGTCACCGGATTCAACAACAACTGTAATAACTTTTGCTGATATGCCGACAACATTTTTCTTTTTATGTTCCGGCGCTATCGTGGAATTATCTTCAAACCACTGTGCCTGTCTTCCTATCGCGTCGATACGTTTTGTAGCTTCCATATCTTTTATTGAAACAACAGATTCAAACGCGCCGCGGTAGCCGAGCGGATCGTTATATACTTCAATGAATCCGTTAACAGCATCAACTACAGAAACAGTATCCTGCACCCATAAAATATTATACTCATCAAATTTTTTCAGATCACTGGTTTTGTAAAACTCGATCAGCCTTTCAAAAGTTCTTTTCTGAAGATCGTTCTCCGCAACAGTAACTGCTTTCTCAAGCCAGTAAACAATTTTTTCAATTGAAGCTGAATACATTCCGCCAACTTTGTATGTCTTATCAACTATTTGTCCGTTCTCTTTAATAAGCTTGGAGTTTAATCCGTAAGAGATCGGCTCGGAGTCATTCTTATCAACTATCTTTTCATAATAATCTTCGACTTCTTTTTGAGTTAACCCTTCATAAAAATTTCCTGCTGACATTTTAACTATATCAACATTTGAATCAAGATTGGTTTTTATTGCGTCAACATTCGGATCAAAGATGATTGGGGTTAATTCCACAACAAGCTGATCTACCGTCTGACCATTTTCCAGGGGAAATAAAGATGCATCACTCTGCGTACAAAGTTCTGCAAAATATTGCGGCTGTATATCGGGAATAAATTTTCTTGTTGAGTAATGATGATGTATCCCGTTAGAGAACCAAACACGTTTTACATACACCATAAAATTTTGAAAGTCAGTTGAATTCTTATCCCCTTTGTAACTGCTTACAACAGCTTCAAGCGTGCGGCGTACTTTTAAGTTGTATTTATAATTCTGATCATAATAAATATCGCGTCCGGCTAATGCTGCTTCATACAGGTAGTAAACCAGTTCTTTTTGTTTTGCAGTAAGTTCATAAAAACCGGGAACCTGGTAACGCAGAATTGAAAGATCTGCAAATTGTTCTGTAAGGAATTTAAAGTTATCGTCACTATTCATATTCGTTTTTGTTCCTTCATTTTGATTGCAGCCCCAGATAACAAGGGCGAGAATAAATACGAAAAAAGTTTTTATTAAGCTCATTTGTCCACCAATTTTTTTTGAGTGCTTCAAATATAGTGAATCATGCTGTTATGGATTTTGTTTTTAATGGGGAAAAATTTTAACCGGAGAAAATGTTATGGGTGGTTTTAATAATTGTCAGTCATACTCAGTATTAAATATGACTGACAACTTAAAAGATTTTATTGCATCGGCGCGGCAGCGGGCCACAGCCAGCCGAATATACCTGCAGTAAGCAGGGCGTAAATAACGCCGTCTAACATTGATTTTAGAGTTGCAGTCCAGCTCTTTTTGTACCAGATACTATTCTGCATTAACGCAAGACTGTAGCCTGCAAATGCAGTCATTCCCACAAACCTGAAAACATATTGATAATGATCACCCGGAATAAGTGCATGCCAGACCACATATGCACAAACCATTCCTACAATAATGGCATAAAGAAACCATAGAGCCAGGCTGGATCCCATGCTCATCTGACCTGTTGGAAAAACTGTAGTAACCATTACAGGTCCTTTGTTAAGTTTCTCTTTGAACTCGGGAGTGTTTCTGTCTTTGTTGGCAGACTGGTACGGGATCATATAATCGCCCGGGGGGATATTATATTTTCTCAGATCATCCATTATCTTTTCCTCGTTCGGAATAGTTTTATAATCTGAGTTGTGATAAGTGAATACCATATGAAGCACGGAACTTACCAGGAATACAGCAACAGCGGATAGCACTATAGGAAGCCAGAGAGTAACGATTGATTCCATCTCAACTCCTCCAGATTGTTTATAACCGGTTAATTGTCCCCGGTATAAAATACATAATTTGAATTGTGAGAAGCAATGAAGGGATAGTAAATAAAAGAAGTAAAGAATTACCCGGGCTGTGTTATCTGACAACCCGGGAATTTTGTGTTTATAAGGTTCTAAACTTTTTTTAGTGATGCAATATGTTTTTTCAACGATGATTCAACTTCAGCTTTATCAAGTTTTTTATGAAACGTTTTTATTCCGTCATCATCTTTTGCGCGGACAAGATTATAGTCCGTCCCAATCTCAACAAGCGCACTGCTTTTTGCATTATTGTATGAGGCATTTATGGCAATTACCCAGACCCCTTCATCAGGCCATTGTTTGGTAAGTGTTGATTCGCCTTTGTCATTCCTGACAAACTTAAGATCAATTGTTTTTCTTGTTCCGTTTACAATGCCTTCTGCGGTGCCGCTTACTTCAGCATCCGTCGGCTGATGACACCCAAAGGGCTGAACCACAAGCATAACATTTTTTGCATAGGCAGAGTTTTCCCCATTGCTCTTTTTAACGGAGATATGAAATCCGCCGGCAAATGCAGATGTGTAAATAAAAAGTGAAAGAAGAAAAACAGTAAGTGTTGAATTGATTATACGATACATGCGACCTCCTATTGTTTTGTTCATTCAATAAGATTCCGCAAAACCAATAATAGTTTAAATAATAAATTTTTATTGGGATTTTGTGAATTGATATCCTATTCCGCTTCCGTCTATCCCGTTAAAACCATTTTGAAAAATATTCTGAATAAACACCTGCATCATAAATGGTTGAAACCCGTTTACCCATCCCTGAATGAAAAGAGTATTTGAGTAAGGATCAAAACTCCAGTTACCTGTTGCGGTAAGATTAAACCCGTATGATTGCTGCACCCCGCTGAATGATCCATTCATCTGCAATTCAATATTCATTGTGCTGCCTGCAAAATCATTTATCTTTACAAACCATTTGCCCGCCGGTGAAAACTGCTGCTGTGGCATATTGCTTTGTGTCTGCTGCTGAGGTTGCGAATTATCCTGCTGCATTAAAGTATCAATGTGCGAAACCCATTCTGCCCGGCCAAGATCCTGGAACATCTTTTTTGAACTTTGCAGCCACGATATGTTATAAGGTTTACGCGTTGTTGCTAATAAAAAATTTGCCTGGGCAAGCCTGAATTTTTCATTATCGTTTTTAGGTTCAGTTAAAAGATTCTGAATCCGGTATAATAATTTTTCTTCATCTGTTGGATCATCCGGTGTAAGCACCATTAACAGTTTTGCCATATTAAGAAGAACTTCCGTATTTGTGGGATCTTCCTGGTTAGCTTGTTCAAGAAGCGAATACGCGTCAAGCAGCCTGCGGTTGTATGTGAGATTATCAAATCCCTTTCTCAGTTCATTCTGATCCGAAACATTTCCTCCCGATTCTGCTGTCCGTTTGGAAACGTGATCAATCCACAATTGTTCCGCCTCGGTAGAAAGCAGTACAGCTTTCTTTATCGTGAGTTCAATGCGGGTTATTTTTTCTGTACCGCTTTGTATGCTTTCAATCTTTGTTCCGCTCTGTTCAAGTTTTACTATTCGTTCATAGAGATTATTAATTTCTATTTTCTGTTTTTCATCCGGAGTATTATTTGAGTTAAGCCCGGCAGCCTCGTCCGGATTTACATCTGTACGGAAAGCGTTAACATGTTTTAATGCCGCATCGCTACCGTAAATATTATATGTGTGATGAATTACTGTTCCGTGATATTCTTCTTTCTTAACAGTATTACTCTGACCGGAGATGTTTGCCCCGAGGATATCTCCGTTAATGTCTTTCATTTTAATCTTGTCTTCATCCATCACTAAACCTCTTTTTGTATTCCCTTCACCAATGCTTCAACGCCCTCACCAATCAGTTCACTGAACGGTGCTAACGGGGTAAACGCTGCGATTGTCTGCGCTGTTTTAGGCAATAGTTTCAACAGCCCTTCCGCAACCGCCGCAAGTTTTGCCCCTATTTTTTTCTTTTTTGTAGTCGGCAGTTCTTCTGCGGGGGGAATGTCCTGAACTTCCTTTGTCAGCTCTTCAATACTTTCCTGTACCGGTTGAATCTTTTCCGGCTCAACATTATTAGCAGTTAATTCTTTGTTAACATTTTCCGTAAATGACTTCAATCCTTCAGCATATTTATCGGGGACTTTCTCGAGTTCTTTCGAATTAATATTAATTGTTCCTGATACAGTAATGTTTTTACCGACAACATTTCCCTGTCCGGAAACTTTTACTCCTATAACGTCTCCCTGTACCCCGCTGATTTTAATTTTATCCTGACTCATAAAATTTCCTTTCATTTAAATTGAAATTAATGCTGAGTTAACTCAGAGATAGCCTTGTCCGGAAGATTACTGATTAAGAATGAAGCAGACCTGCGGTGAGAAAATAAATATTTTTTACTCATTAAACACTATCATAATTATTTTTTTAGATTTTATTCCCTCCTGCGAAAGAATTATAATTCGGGCGGAGTCTAAAAACCGGAATGTAAATTCAATGTTAAACTTCATAACATTCTCGGTTGTCTAAACAATGTTGATTTTCAGGAACATCTATGAAAAATATTCTGGCTCTCGTGGTTCTTTTTTCTATAAGTACTTTTTCTCAAAACAGGTTTTTACAGGGACAGTTAATTGATTCGAACGACGGGCACTTCCTTTCTTCCGCAAATGTAATTCTGTATCAACTTCCCGATTCCACATTTCGCGGTATCACTTCCGACAGTAAAGGAGTTTTCCGGTTTGAAAATCTAAGACCGGCAAAATACATTTTGAACATTAGTTATGTGGGCTACAGGACGCAAAATCAGCCTGTCGAGTTTGGTACAAATTCAATCGACCTTGGAAAAATTTTATTAACCGAAGTTTCAATCGAAACCGAAGAAGTTAAAGTGATTGGAGAAACTCCGCCTGCTGTTCAAAGCGGCGATACAACCATATACAATGCCGACGCATTTAAAACTCACAAAGACGCTTCTGCGGAAGACCTTGTTACAAAACTACCCGGCGTTACCGTACAGGATGGAAAAATACAATCGCAAGGAGAAGATGTTAAGCGTGTACTTGTTGACGGAAAACCATTTTTTGGTGATGATCCGAACGCGACATTAAAAAATATTCCCGCAGAAATAATTGAACGCATACAGGTCTTCGATCAGCAAAGCGAACAATCACAGTTTACGGGATTCGATGACGGTAATACAACAAAAGCGATTAATGTTATTACAAGAATGAAAATCCAGGAAGGTACTTTCGGAAAATTTTCTGCCGGATATGGTAATGAGGAAAAGCATGCCGCCGGAGGAAATATTAATTTCTTTGATAACGACAGAAGAATTTCCATTCTTGGTCAGCTTAATAATATTAATGAACAGAACTTTTCCAACGAAGATCTGCTCGGAGTAATGAGTTCATCGGGGGGCAGAGGCGGTGGAAGATTCTTCCAGGGTCCCGGAAGAGGTCAGATGCCTCCGGGAGGCGTTCCCGGTCAGGGATTTTTCGGCGGCAGTGCTTCAGACTTTTTAGTGAATTCTCTCAACGGATTAACTCAAACAAAAGCGTTTGGATTAAATTATGTTGACAAATGGTGGAACGGTTTTGAAATAAGCGGAAGTTATTTTTTTAACAGGTCGGATAATGATGCGGTATCATTACTTAACCGAAGCTACTTTTTATCAAATACTGCGGGACAAAACTACTCAGAAAATTCTCTTTCTGTAAACGACAACACAAACCATCGCTTTAATCTAAGAGTTGATTACAATATCGATTCATCCAACTCAATAAGATTTATTCCCCGTTTTTCTTTGCAGCAGAACGACCAGAGATATTCATCAAACGGAAAAACTGTAACTGCTTTTGAAGAACTGAATTCAACTAAAAATATTTATTCATCCGACTTAAGCGCGATTAACGCCTCATCACAGTTACTCTATCGCCACCAGTTCCCCGTAAAAGGCAGAACAATTGCGTTAAGTTTTAATTCTTCTTACAAAAAAAATGATGGTGATAAAAAACTTTATTCGGAAAATATTTACAACAACAATCCTGCAGAATCCGACACAATAGACCAACTGACCGATGTTTTGCAGAATGGATATTCCGGATCGGCAGATATTACATACACAGAACCATTAAGCGATAATTCACAGCTAATGTTCAACGCAGCAATTTCATACTCACAGGAAAAAAGTGATCAGGAAGCTTTGGCATATTCTGATCAGCAGAATTCCTACTCGGTAACGGATACAAGTCTGAGCAGCGTTTACAAAAAAATATACCACACAAATACATTCGGTACGGGTTATAACTACCAGATGAACGATCTTTCCGTAAACGCTAATTTAAACTTTTCAATCGCTCGCCTGAATAATGATCAGACTTTTCCTTTGGTTACATCACTCGAAAAAACTTTTTACTCCTGGCTGCCATCGGTAAGGCTGCGGTATGGAAGATCGCGTGACCAGAGTTACGGATTTTTTTACAGGACTTTTAACACAGATCCTTCGGTTCAGCAATTACAGAATGTTGTTAATAACTCAAACCCCGTTCAGCTTTCAACAGGAAATCCGAACCTCAAACAGGATTACAGGCACTTTTTTTCAATGAGATATTCAAACATCTTTTTTGAAAGTATGACTTCACTTTTTGTTATGGTCGGAGGATCGATTACAAAAGATTATATAGGAAGCAGTACAACAATTGCGACGAGAGATACAATTCTCCCGAATGGTATTTCATTAAACCGCGGCAGCCGCTTAACAACCTATGAAAATCTTGACGGCTACTATAGCCTTCGTTCTTTTTTAAGTTATGGTATTCCTGTAAGCCTCATCAAATCTAACCTGAACCTGAATATAAATCTGAATTACACACGCACACCAGCTTTGATAAATGGAATTAAAAACTTTTCAGGATTTTTACGCGCGGGCGCAGGATTTGTAATTGCCAGCAATGTCGGCACTCAGCTTGATTTTTCTATATCAAGCAATACGACGTACAATGATCTTAAAAATTCAAGCTCCGTTTCAAGTAATGAAAATTATATCTCACAGTCATCAAGAGTTAAATTATTCTGGGATGTATACGAAGGTATTATTCTTCAAAGTGAATTGAATCACAGGTATGATGGCGGTGTTTCCGGTGAATACGAACCCAATTCATTTTTATTAACCGCGAGTGTTGGCAAAAAAATATTTGCGGATAACAGCGGTGAAATTCGTTTTACGGTCTATGATCTGCTGAATCAGAACACAAATATTACCAGAACAACGAGTGAGTCTTACACAGAAGATTCTGAAACAAACGTGATCGGAAGATATTTTTTCCTTTCGTTTATTTATAATATCAGTCCATTTAAATAAAGAACAGCATTATGTACAAAATATTTTTATTAAAGTTTTTAACAGCGGCAGTCATTGTATTCTTTTGGGGATGTTCTTCATCGCGGGAGGTAAGTTCATCTGTCACTGATAATGAGATCATTATTGATGGAAATCAAACCGACTGGCACAACCTGACATATATCGATGGAGAAAACATTTCGTTCGGATTTAAAAACAACGCATCAGATCTTTATCTCTGTCTTGTTACAAGCGACAGGAACAAGATTATGAAAATGCTGCGCGGCGGATTAACCATCTGGCTTGAGCCTGAAAACTCAGATGATATGATCGGAGTTAGATATCCCGATAAAGCTGATCCGTCCGAGCTTATACAGATGCGCAGGGAAAATACTGAAATGCAGCCTCCACAGGGTGATGATTCAAGAATTAAAAATATGCTTGGGATGCAGAATGAACTATACATTGTTAAAGAAAATAATTTTGTGTTGAACGCGTTTCCGCTAAATGGTGAAACTTATAGAGCGAATATTGATGTTACCGACGGCAAATTTTTCTATGAACTTAAAATCCCTTTCCGTTCAAACCATGATATTAAAGGAGCGCTGAATTCCGGTGCGGGAAAATCCGTTAACATAACTTTTGAAACGGGAGAAATGGAAAGATTGGATATGCGAAGAAGAATGCCTGAAGGTATGGGTGAAATGGATGACGAACAGATGCCCGGCAATATGGGCGAACGTCCCGAAGGAAGAGGCTTTGGAAGAGGACCCGGAATGAATATGGACACCAGCCCGATGAAGTATAAGTTTAGTGTTAAACTGAATTGATAAAAAATTCTCACATCAGAAATGAAAGATGACATCTTTTCCTTAAGATGTCATCTTTGTTTTGTCACATTAAACATTATTCCCTTAAAAAAATAACTCTAAGTCAGTCTGATCGACCCGAACTATTTTTTTTACAGTATTACCTGTCACTATGTGGACTCTTTACCTATTAAAAATGTCAGGTGCATTAAGTATCTGTTGTTATATCATCCCAATTTTCATCGTAATATGTAACCCAATTCAACGCATAATGCCATTCATAAACCACTTCTTGATCAACTTTTTTCACTTTTCGATTATTGAGTTGCTGATTTCTTACATACCAATGCAACCGATATATTAAATCAAGCTGGTCAAGTATTTCTGAATTTGATCTAAGTTTTGCTTTTGAAAATAAATTGTCCTTAGTTTTCAAAACCTCACTCATTATTTTTTCAATGACCTGAACATCAGATTGCTGGAATGGAATTTCAATTTTATCTAAAAATCCCAGTACCCAAAGAAGAATATAAATTGCTTCGCTGCGCCAGGTTATTGCAATTGTTTCTTGTCCTGATGGATTAATTGATTCAATAAATTCTTTTTCTTTTGGGCTTACTTCATCCCAATATCTGTTACTCTTAAACCAATCAACAATTCCATCCTTACTTTCTCCCTGAGCAATTGAGCATAATGTATATAAAATTATTATTCTCTTTACAATCTCCTGGGAAGTTCTAAATTTTGTTTCATTTTCATCTTCGATAACTGGAAGCGAATAATTTATTTCAAGTCCCAATTTCAGAATAATATCTTCATTTCTAACCTTTCTTTGAAATGAAGGTTGTCTAATTGAATCATCATCAAAATAGTAATTTGGTTTCTGATCTTTTATTTTTTTTCTTAAAAACAATTTATCCTGTTTTGCAACTAACCCGCCTCCTAAATCAAGGAAGCCAAGGAAACCACACCTGCCAATAATTATTTAAAACTTTTTATTAGAACTAATTTGAACAAGTTAGCCGATATGGAAAACTACTTTATATCTTTTGGGAGTAATACTTGTTTGAAATTCCTTATGGTAAGAATATGAACTATCCCAGATTCCATCCGGTAAATTATCCGGTATTCTCCTTCAAATACTTCCCGGATTTCTTCCCTGTTTGTTTCCGGTACTTTCCTTCCTCTTTCTGGATTTTTTGATAACGTATCAATTCTCTTAATAATTCTGTCAACCATTTTTTTTGCTGCCGGTAAATTATCTTCAGCGATAAATTCATAAACCCTATCCAATCTTTCAGCAGCTAACGGAGACCAGATTATTTTCATTTGGTTTTATTGGAATATTTCTTCTTTATTTGCTGGTGTGTAATTCCTTTCCCCTGATCTATTTGTGCCTCTGCCAGTCGTATCTCTTCCAAGACTTCTATTTTGTCAACTAATGACTGGTATTCTGATACATCTAACAATATAGCAGAGCTTTTTCCATTTTGAGTAATAACCAATGGTCTCTTGGTTTTTTTTACTTTATCAAAATAAAATGCCACCTTGGAACGAAATTCAGATAATGGTTGAATATCCTGATCTAATTGTATTTTATGCATAATCACTCCTAATTTATATTGCACAAATAAAAGTACAATATTTTGAACAACACATCAACACTGTTTATTCTCACTCTTGTGGTATAACGGCGTGTGATGTTAAAATACAATACCGGGTTTATAATTATTTAAAAAATTTTTCTGTGTGTTTATTTTTCTTAAGAACTCTATTCAAATGATCGATCCTATTTTTTTCTTCTTACAGTCTTGCCTGCCACTATGTGGACTCTTTACTTACCTGTCCGTCTTTGACGGATTAAAGAGGTTAGGTATTTTATTAATTATGTTACTAAAAATATATTTATTAAAAACCCGCATTGATAGGTTGAAAACTATTCCAGCTCCCGGTATAAGCATCAAGAAAAACTGGAAATATTCCAGTTATAAAATCTAATATTAACCAGGTACCAACTATTTTAGGATAAATTTCAACTTTCTTTTCGTTGTTGTTTGATTTTAAAATTAAAATATGATCTTTATTTTTTCTAAGGTTGATAGTTTTTATTTCTATATTCTCATACTTTTTTGTTTCTTCAGAAAATTGTCTAACAGTTCTACTTGATGTTGGAATTTCAATGCCTTCATCAGAATATACCTTTATATCTTCAGGAGCATTAACTAAATCTACTTTGTCTTCATAACCACTTAAAACGGTTGCACAACCACTGAATAGCAAACTTATTATTGCAAATGAAATTAAGAACCGAAACATATTTTTTATCATTTCTATTTTCCCTTTTTATATTTTTAATAAATGCCTAACGGCGTTGCGGTTAAGCTGCTGCCCAGAACAAGAATTTAGCTTAGAACACAACTGCCAATAATTATTTAAAAAACTTTTATTAATATTATTACTTTGAACAAGAGTGCCGAAACGTAACGACCAACATTAAAATTTGTAAAAAGCCGAATACGAAAAAACAGTCAGCTTGAACCGCTGGTTAGGCATATTTACAATGAATAATTTAATTTTATTTCTAAACCGAACGTATGAAATTTTGCTTCTAAATCTTTTGGGCTTGTATAAAAATCAAAAAAGTATTTTGGTCCCGCTATCAAAGATATATTTTCAGTTAGTGGTTGAAATAATGCTACACCTATGGAAATTGATAATGAAAAATCATCTATTGATTTATCCCCCTCGAAATTTTCGCCAAATTGATTTGATTCACTTATTCCTTCAATGTTATATATATAATTTAAGTTAACACCAAATGATCCAATGAAACTTGTAGTATTAATTTTGCTCGTTCTATAGTTTATTGATATTGGTAAACTTATGCTAGAATATTTATTTGAAAAATCAGTTGGAACAACACGTGAATAATCTAATCTATCTTCTCCATCAACTATTCCGTTTCCATTAACATCTATCCAGGCTTTTCTGGTGTCTAATATATCTTTTGCATACAAAAGTTCTTGGTTCTGATAATTCAGGCCCGTTTCAATAAACAAATTTGGTTGAATAAAAAAAGCTCCGTTGATTCCAAACGAATAACCAAAATTACTTTTCGGTGATGGTAAATCAGAAGGAGAGTAAGAATATGTTATTGCTGGTATTCCATTTACTCCAACTGCAAATTCATTCTGTGAAATTATACTTTGATTAGCAATGATTAAAAAAACCATTAAAATTAATAATCTATATTTCATACATCCCTTTATTATATGCCTAACTATTACTTAGACCGAATCGGCAGTTCTCAATCCGGTTATTAGTTAATTTTATTCGTATAAGAACTATAATATCCTCGGCTAATTGGTCATAAACGATAATACATTTAATCAAACACATATATTTGCACAAAATTTATTTTCAGTCAGGTAGAAAACGCAATAAGAACAAACATTGTTCAAACAGCATTGCCATTGTGGGTATCTAATTGAAGAACTATATGATAAGCAACTACCTGCCACAAAATTCCCGCTATATATTAATCCCAACTTACCTCAAACAAAAAACTAAATCAAACAAAAAATCTGTGTTTGTCTTCCTTAGTGCTTCTAAGTGCCCTCAGTGCTTATGTCGAAGGCATCTTGTTGGGAGTGGTAAACCTCCTCACCAACAATATCAATCCTTCCCACCCGCAAGACTCCTCGCCAACTCCTCAAACCTCTCACTAAACTCCGGCATCCTCTCTATCGGTATCTTACTTACAAGGTCACTCATTCGAACAAGCTTCTCATCCCTCACCAGCACTGCAAGGGGATTTCCGCTCAGCTGCTCACCTTCCTTAGGCACATACTCTACAAGGTCATTCGGGGTGCAATTCAAAGCTCTGCATAACCTTTCAACCTGGCTGATCGTCAACGCTCTGAACTTTCCTGAGTTAATATGAGATGCTACATTCCGGCTAAAACCCTTACTGATCAAGTACGCAAGCGGCTGCTTTATATCACGCTGATCAAACAGCCTTTTGAAATTATACCTTAACATTACTCTGCCTCCTTTATGACTAAATGTGCCTTAATATAACAAAATCAAAACTTCCTCCGCAAATTCGGAGAATGTGTGCTTCATTGTTAAGAGCATCTGCTTTATTTCTAAGTATATCTACATCATTGCTAAGAATAACTGCTTCATTTCTGAGAGTATCTACATCATTACTAAGAATACTTGCTTCATTGCTAACCATATTTGCATCATTTCTAAGAATACTTACTTTATTTTTAAGAATGTGTGTTAGATTTCAGAGAATACCCACTTCATTTCCGGCAATTCATTCTCCATTTCCGTTCAGTCCGCTCGCTTTTCCTTAAGTTCAAATTGATCTGTAAATACAAACGACTTCCAATTTTATTCACCCATTCACTCAATCAATCATTCCTTAGTGTTAAGTTCCTAACCCTGCCAACAAAAAAGGCGATCCATATCGAATCGCCTTAATTATACAACCTGTCCGCCCGGTACGGATTGAAAACTACTTCAAGAGCACCATCTTATTTGTTTTAATAAAACCTGCTTTGCCGTCAGGCAGGTTGCCTGTTTGCAATGTATAAAAATACATCCCGCTCGAAAATTCATCCGCGTTGAATGTAACTTCATAAATGCCTGCCGGTTTTTCTTCATTAACAAGCGTGGCTATTTTATTACCAAGAACATCAAAAACTTTTAGTGATACATATTGCCTATTGCCTACCGTATACTGAATACTGGTGCTTGGGTTAAACGGATTCGGATAATTCTGCTCAAGTGAAAAAGTAACAGGCTGGGATAAATCCACTTCAACAATTTTTGAATACACGAAAGAACCATCATAATCAATTTGTTTTAACCTGTATTGATATACTTCTGATGAAGTGTTTTTATCAATAAACGAATATTCATTTTGTTCAGTTGAAGTTCCGTGTCCTTCAACATAACCAATACTTATAAACTCTGAATTGCCGACTGATGATTGTGAACCTGCCTTGCCGTCAGGCAGGCTGAGAACTTGCCTTTCAACTTCAAACCCTCTGTTATTATTTTCTGATGAAGTCCGCCATTTAAGAACTACACTATTGCCGTTCACAACTGCTTCAAAGGCTGCAAGCTCTACAGGAAGTGGATTCCCGCTATCGGTAAAGCGTCCGATATAATTTAAAGTTAACCCCGAAACGGTTTGTCCGAATGATCCGCCTATAATCATGGAGCCGGTACTTGTCTGCACTGTCATTGCATCAACAGAACCGCTTAAGCCTGTGCCAAGCGCCGACCATGTTGAAGTTGAAACATTATACTTTGCAATTCTGTTCGCGGGAATTCCATCTGCTGTTGTAAACAAACCGCCGACATAAATATCATTCCCGAAAGACGTCATCGAAAATACACTTCCTCCCAGTCCTGTTCCCAATGCTGACCAGTTTACTCCATCCCACTTTGCAATACTGTTGACTGTTTCACTTCCCGCGGTTTGAAATATTCCCCCGGCGTAAACAATTCCATTCTTTACAACCAGTGATCTGACTATACCGAATATACCTTCTCCCATTGAATTCCAATCCAAACCATTCCACACGGCAATACTTCTTACATCTTTTCTTCCTGCAACATTAAAATATCCGCCGGCATAAACATTATTTCCATCTACTGTTATTGCATCAACTTCATTATTTATTCCTTCTCCTAATGAAGACCAGGAAGTTCCATTCCACTTTGCAATGCGGTTAGCAGAAACACCGCCAGCCTGTGTGAAAAATCCTCCGGCATAAAGATCAGTTCCATTAACGGCAAGCGCTAATACCAATTCATTTAATCCTTCACCAAGCGCTGACCAGCTTACTCCATCCCATTTAGCGATATTATTTACGGGAACACCGCCAGCCATTGTAAAATTACCTGCGGCATAAACATCATTACCTATTACAGCAAGTGATGTGACCTGACCATTTACGCCTCCTCCAAGCGAAGACCAATTTGTGCCACTCCATTTTGCAATCCTGTTTACCAGTACACCTCCTGCATGGGAAAAAAGTCCGCCGACATAAACATCATTCCCTATAACTGCAACGGCATCAACGGTTGTGCTCATACCGCCAGACATTGCGAACCACTCTACATTGGAAAGTGATTGGGAAAAGTTTGATGAAAAAAAGATCAGAGCCAGTACAATAATTTTTTGTAAAGACTTATACATAGTGAACCTCAGAATAAATTTTATAAATATATTTAGACCGGGGAATAAGAGGATGTACTGTTTAGTGCAAGCTAACAAAAGATTGGGACATGAAAGAAAGCAGAAGGGAGAATATTTCTATTCTCCTTTACTCTGAGATAATTTCAAACAATAGATATAAACCAACTACCGCAGTAACATCATTTTTTTAACCGAGGTGAAATTTCCCGCTGTAAGCTTATAAAAATAAATTCCGCTTGATAATTCATTCGCATCAAAGATAACTTCATAAACACCTGCCGGTTTTTCCTCGTTAACAAGCGTGACTATTTTATTACCAAGAACATCAAAAACTGTAAGCTTCACATTTGCAGTTTCACCATTGACATTTGACGGAATCGTAAATTTAATTTTTGTGGATGGGTTAAACGGGTTTGGGTAGTTTTGTTCTAACGTGAAATCATTTGCGATATTTTCTTCATCAATACCTGTTGGTGATTGAAATTCATAAGCACCTATATCATACCCGCTGCCTTGAGGACGTGTCACACCATCTTTATCAGTCAGTACAACTGAATTGACTAACGAAGTTCCTGTATTTGTCGCCTGTGAATTCTGAAGAAGATGATAATCATTCCCGGTTGGATTAGCGAAAATTAGATTCTCAGCAACTGAAATTTGTGAATTCATATCATATCCCATTGACTGCCATGATGTTAAACTCATATTACTGCTGCCGTCATCATCACTTAACCTGTTAACAAGAATATTATAATCACTTGTGAATCCTGTTTTGGATTCATTATCCATACAAATACTTCCCCTGAAGCTGTGATAATTAATAAGGATGTTGTTGTATAAAGTATTTCCTGTTGAGCCGTTTACAACCAGCACTCCCCATCTGCCGTTTGTTGGCATTATAACAGTGTTATTAAATATCTTATTGTTCTTTGACGGCTCACCCCCGTCAATCTGGTACATTGCAATACCTGTTGCAAAATTATTATAGATAATGTTGTTGAATACTTTTGAGTCCTGCACACCATCCATATTTATTGCTGAACCGCCGCCGAGTCCGTTACCATGAATTATGTTACCCGCAACAACAGCGTCACTGATAATACCATCATCACCCATTGATATATCCCCGTTCATATGGATGCCGCACCCGTTGTTGTTAAATGAATGATTGTTGATTATCACAGGTCTGTCTCCGCTGTTGGATACATAAATTCCATGTTCATCTTCACTGTTTGAACATGAATTATTTTCGATGCGCAGATCATCAGCAAAGCCTGAGAAAATTCCCCAGCGGTAATTATCCGCACAAACATTATTCTTAATTGTTACATTATCGGAAAGAACTATACGTATTCCCGCTCTCGGCTGATCGATAACTGTAAACCCATCAATAACTATCCACGAACCGTTTTCAATATTTATTCCATCAGGAGTTGTAGTGTTTCGTTCATTGATGATAACATTTTCACTTTCTGCCTTAAATGTTATTCTGTTTGATTGTGATCCATCCGTGCGGATATCAAACCCGACATAAGTTCCGATAAGAACAAAAACCGAATCGCCGGCTTCAACCTGGTCTGCTGCATATTGAAGCGTTGCAAATGCTGTTGATGAAGTTAATCCGTTATTTGAATTACTACCCGTTGTTGACACATAATATTTTGTTTGCGCATCCGTAAAAGAAATGAAAAGTATAGTTACTATAAAAACAGTAAATAAATTTTTCATGTTAACTCCTTGATTTCTTGTTGACCATAATTTCCCGGATGAGGACAAATCAATTTAAGTACCACCTGAACTCTTTTGTTTATTGATTATTAGAACAATCCGCTTCATATTTTCTTAGTAAGAATTACACCATAGTGTAAAAAACACGGCGTGTATTTACTGACCCATTTATGTATAAAATCTTTTACTTGAGTATGAATCGCCTTAAATTCCCGCACAAAAATTTTTGTTCTATCAGGAGATGTTATGTATAAAAATCTTATCGCTGTTCTTTTAATTTTCGCACTGCCTTTTTTCACTTTAGCACAAAAGCGTGCATTCACAATTGAAGATCTTTACAAAGTAAAAAATGTCGGTGCGCCGGTTGTTTCCCCTTCGGGAAATAAAATTGCTTATACAGTTTCTGAATCTTTTTTATCAACCGGAAAATCCTCAACAAATATTTATGTGATGAATGCTGATGGTACCGAGCCGGTTAACATTACGTCAAAAGCACCTGGTGGTTATTCGCCGATTTGGAACGGAGATGATGAGGTTTACTTCTCATCAGCAGGAATATTATACAGTTATTCATTCAACACATTTAAAACTTTAAAGGTAGTTGATTTTTCAATGGGTGTTTCCGATCCTGTTTTATCAAATGACGGAAGATATATATTGTTTACATCAGAAATATTTCCCGAATGCGGAGTTGATGAGGACTGCAACAAAGAACTTGATGAATCCGTATCGAATGGTCCTTTACAGGCCTATGTAACAGATGAACTATTATTCCGTCACTGGACAGATTACAAGGGAAGCAAAAAAACAGCACTTATTCTTTATGATATTGATGAAGACGAATACCAGCTTATTGCAACAAGTGATGTGCTTTCAGGTATGTATTTACTCGGAGGAAGTGTTAAGTATAATTTTTCTCCCGACAGTAAAGAAATCTGTTTTGTTTCATCACCTGAAAAAAATCTTGCGGCGTCAACAAATGCTGATATGTACATAATTCAGATTAGCGACACAGTTTCAAAAAACATAACCTCAACTAACAAAGCGTGGGATGGTCATCCCGTGTATTCACCAGACGGAAATTATATAGCATACAAGATCCAACTAACACCTGATTATGAAGCCGACCGTTACCGTGTGGCAATTTACAATCGTAATACAAATCAAAGTGAAGTGCTTACTGAAGCATTTGACTATACAGTTGATAACCTTACATGGTCTGAAGATTCGCGCTCAATTTATTTTAACGCTGATTACCAGGGGTATTCGCCTGTTTATAAAGTTGATATCCAGACAAAAAAAGTTGATAAAATAACTGATGATAAATCGATATTCGGATACACTCTTCCTGATGCAAATTCAAAAATGTTTGTTATGTACAGAGAGGTTGGGAAGCCTGGAGAAATTTATTCATATGATGTGAAAGAAAAGTCCTACAACCAATTAACATTCTACAATAAACAATTGATGGAAGAAGTTGATATTCGTCCTGCCGAACAAATATGGGTTAAAGGTGCGGACGGAATTCCTGTTCATGTTTTTATTGTCAAGCCTCACAATTTTGATCCGAATAAAAAATATCCTTTAGTGCTTAATGTTCATGGCGGACCACAATCACAATGGATGGATTCATTCCGCGGTGATTGGCAGGTTTATCCGGGATACGGATATATTGTTGCGTTTCCAAATCCGCATGGTTCAACAGGATACGGAAGCAAATACACCGAAGCTATTTCCGGAGATTGGGGCGGAAAAGTTTATGAAGATGTAATGAAGGTAACCGACGAGCTTGAAAAACTACCCTACGTTGATAAAGACAGAATAGGTGCAATGGGATGGTCTTACGGCGGTTATATGATGAACTGGCTTCAGGGAAAAACCAAACGCTTTAAATGTCTCGCGTCAATGATGGGAATATTTGATATTGAATCAATGTGGGGAGTAACAGAAGAATTATGGTTTGTTAATTGGGACGTGAAAGGTCAGCCATGGAATTCTGATCTTTATAAAAAATTCTCTCCTTCAAATCTAGTTGAAAATTTTTCAACGCCGACGCTGATTATCACCGGCGAAAGAGATTACCGTGTTTCTTACACACAAAGCGTACAATACTTCACAACACTTAGAACACTGGGAATTGACAGCCGGCTTGTAATATTCAAGAATGACGGACACTGGCCAAGCGGTGTTAAATCAATGCCTTTGTATTACAATGCACATTTAGAATGGTTCCATAAATACCTTGGCGGTGATCCTGCGCCGTATGATTCTAAAGAAATGGTTAAGAATACTGCTTTTGAGAAATAAGAACCTATAATGCCCGTTTGATAATAAATAAAAAAGGCGTCTGATCAGGACGCCTTTTTTCGGACTAAACTAAAAATAACTTAGCTCTTAGGTTTTGCTTCGTTTACTACGATATTTCTTCCTTTAAGTTCCGAATTGTTTAATGCTTTGATAGCATTATCGGCATCCGTGGAATTCCCCATTTCAACAAAACCGAAACCTCTAGATCGTCCGGTCTCGCGGTCTTTAATAACTTTTGCTGAAACAACTTCACCGTGTTTCTCAAAAGCTGATTGTAAAACGCTGTCATCCACTGACCAGGGGAGTGATCCCACAAATAATTTAGTACTCACTAAAGAACCTCTAAAAATAATTAATAAATAAAAAATCCGGCAAAACCGGACATCCAAAGCTATCTATTGGCATATTAATAACCTAATTAATTTTTAAAGATTTTATGAATGGGTTTTCCCTATCATTCAAAAATCAGATAAATTAAAGATGTATTTTTTAATGTTAAGGCTGCTAAATGGAAATTGATGTAACTACCCCCGCACTGTTATTTCCGGCTATTTCTTTATTACTGCTTGCGTATACAAACAGGTTTTTAACCCTGGCAACTCTGATCCGTTCACTTCATAAAAATTATAAATCAGATCCCGACGATATTATACTTGAACAAATAACCAACCTTCGGAAACGAGCCCATCTTATCAAACAAATGCAGGCGGTGGGTGTTGCCA
Organism: Ignavibacteriales bacterium; assembly: GCA_016700155.1. Lineage (NCBI taxonomy): Bacteria > Pseudomonadati > Ignavibacteriota > Ignavibacteria > Ignavibacteriales > Ignavibacteriales bacterium. The sequence continues at coordinate 4,232,375 of CP065001.1, read as the reverse complement.
GTTTATTTTTATGTGTGCTTTGTATGTTCCTTTTATTTGCGGGACAGATTGATCTTGGTAAATACGTATTCGGAGTTAGTATTTTATTATTGATGTGGTCATTAGTTTTATCAATGCGTGAAATTGCTATTTCAGTTGATGCCCTTGAATTACACTTGAGTGATATTGAAAAACCAACCCCATCAAGTGATGGGGTTGATAAATAGATTTATTAAAATCTTCTTCTGTTCTGTCCGCCGCCTGATGATCTGTTGCCGCCGCGATGACCTCCTCCGCCCCCGCCTCCGGGTCTACGGTTATTATCACGTTTTGGTCTGGCTTCATTAACAGTAATTTTTTTTCCTTTAAGCTCTTTAGTGTTTAGTTCGTTAATTGCTTTCTGAGCTTCTGCAAGCCCGGGCATTTCAACAAATCCAAAACCTTTTGATTGCTGCGTAAACAGGTCTCGGATTACTTTTACCTCACGAACCTGCCCGAAATCCGAAAATAATCCCATAAGATCATCTTCGTTAACATCATTGGAAAGATTGCCAACGAATATATTCATTGTAACTCCTTAGAATTTTGTTTGATAATTAATTCACCCATCATTTTTATGATGTGTATATCCTGTAGTTAAAAAAGAGAATGTATTATGAGGACTGTCTTCAAATTTTTATGCAGGCAACAGCAAGATATAGTAATTATTCTATAAAACAAACGACTATTTGAGGAACCGGATAAGAGCACTTATCAATGGCAATAGGCGGCACAAACATTAAACAATAAAGCCAACCGGCTTTTAGGTTTGCTTTCTTCTCTGATAAGTTCCTGAATTGCCTCAAAGATTATATTTATTTGACTTTGCTGATCATTAAATTTTTTACGGGTTTCTTTTTCTAACTCTTTTAGTTTCTGTGCTAGTTTGTTATTCCTGTACAAAAATATTAATAAGATAAAACAGGGCTCAGCCATCTTTCAATTTCATCAACGCTCATTCCTTTTCGCCTGTGATAATCTATTACCTGGTCTTTGCTTATCTTTCCAACATTAAAATATTTTGCATCGCGATGTGCAAAGAACAACCCGCTTACACTTGCAGCGGGATACATTGCCATACTTTCTGTCAGTTTAATGCCGATATTGTTTTCAGCATCAAGCAAAGAAAAAATAATCGGTTTTTCCGTATGGTCGGGTTGTGCCGGGTAACCGGGCGCGGGACGAATACCGGCATATTTTTCTTTTATCAGATCTTCATTTGATAAATTTTCTTCAGCTGAATATCCCCATAATTCACGCCGGACTTTTTCATGCATACATTCGGCAAATGCTTCTGCAAGCCTGTCAGCAATTGCTTTAATCATTATGCTGTTATAATCGTCGTGATCTTTTTCAAATTGTTTGATCAGTTTTTCGATACCTATTCCCGTAGTAACGGCAAACATTCCAATATAATCTTCAACCTCTGATTCTTTTGGAGCTATAAAATCTGCCAGGGCATAATTGGGCTGTCCATCCGTTTTTTGCTGCTGTTGTCTTAATGTATGCAACACCTGTTTTACTACATGTCGTGATTCATCATAATAAATCTCAATATCATCATCAGCTATTGTGTTTGCCGGGAAGAGTCCCGCAATTCCATTAGCTGCCAGTAGATTTTCTTTTATGATTTTATCAAGAAGTTTGTTCGCATCTTCAAAAAGTTTTTTTGCTTCGACACCAAATTTTGCGTCACTGAAAATAGCCGGATATTTTCCTTTCATTTCCCAGGTTTGAAAGAAAGGAGTCCAGTCAATGTACTCTCTTAATTTTTGCAAAGGAAAATTTCTAAAAGTGCTTAACCCCATTATTCTTGGTCTGAGTATTTTTTCTTTTGCCCAGTCTATTTTGTACTTATTTAACCTGGCAGATTCGAGTGAGATAAAATTCTTTTCGGAGGTTCTTTTTGAATGATCATCCCGCACCCGCTGGTATTCAGCAGATACTGAATTAAGAAAATTATTTTTATCTGTTTCATTTTCACTTAGCAGATTACTTACAACCGGAACACTTCGTGAGGCATCAAGAACATGTATAACAGGATTACTATAGTGCGGCGCAATCTTCACAGCAGTGTGTACTCTTGATGTAGTCGCCCCTCCGATCAACAGGGGAAGCTTCATTCCTCTTCTTTGCATTTCTTTCGCAACGTGAACCATTTCATCAAGTGACGGAGTTATAAGTCCGCTTAAACCGATAACATCGACTTTCTCATCAATTGCAGCCTGAAGTATTTTATCTGAATGCACCATCACACCAAGGTCAATCACTTTATAGTTGTTGCAACCAAGTACAACGCTCACAATATTTTTACCAATGTCGTGAACATCACCTTTGACCGTTGCCAGCAGCACTTTCCCTTGTTCTTTAATCTCTGCGCTTTCAGCTTTTTCCGCTTCAATAAAAGGTATAAGATATGCGACGGCTTTCTTCATTACTCTCGCGCTTTTTACAACCTGCGGAAGAAACATTTTTCCGGAACCAAACAGGTCGCCCACCACATTCATTCCATCCATTAACGGCTTTTCAATTACTTCTATCGGCTTGGGATATTTTTTTCTTGCTTCTTCCACATCATCATCAATGTAATCAACGATACCTTTTATTAAGGCATGTTTTAATCTTTCTTCAACCGGATTGTTTCTCCAGTCATCTTCTTTCTCTTCCTGCTTTTCATCCTTTCTGATAGTGCCGGCAAATTCAATTAATTTTTCTGTGGCATCGGGAAGCCTGTTGAGTAAAACATCTTCAACTTTTTCTAAAAGCACTTTGGGAATTTCCTCATACACTTCAAGCTGACCAGCATTAACAATTCCCATGTCCATTCCGGCTTTTATCGCATGGTAAAGAAAAGCAGAGTGCATTGCTTCCCTTACAACATCATTACCGCGGAATGAAAATGAAATATTACTTACACCGCCGCTTACTTTAGCATACGGCAGATTTTGTTTTATCCAGAGAGCCGCCTCAATGTAATCAACCGCATAGTTATTATGCTCTTCAATACCTGTGGCGACAGTTAAAATGTTAGGATCAAAAATTATATCCTGTGGCGGAAAGCCGACATCTTCTGTCAGAATCTGATAAGCTCGCTCACAAATTCTTATCCTTCTTTCCAAAGAATCAGCCTGCCCCTTTTCATCAAACGCCATAACTATAACGGCAGCACCGTAGCTTAAAACTTTACGCGCATGTTCTTTAAAAACTTCTTCACCTTCCTTAAGGCTAATTGAGTTTACTATTCCTTTGCCTTGCAGGCATTTTAACCCGGCTTCAATAACAGACCATTTAGAAGAATCGATCATCACAGGAAGTTTTGCTATGTCGGGTTCAGCAGCCATCATATTCAGGAACTTTGTCATTACTTCTTCGGAATCGAGCATTCCTTCATCAACATTTACATCAAGAATTTGCGCGCCGCCTTCAACCTGGTCGCGTGCAACGGATAGAGCTTCTTCATATTTACTTTCCTTAATAAGTCTTGCGAATTTTTTTGAGCCGGTTACATTTGTTCTTTCGCCTATGTTCACAAAGTTTGATTCAGGATAAATAATAACGGGCTCCATTCCGCTGAGACATAATAATTTTTTTTCTCCGGGTATTGTTCTCGGTTTATAATCTTTAATAATCTCTGCAACTTCTTTTATATGATCAGGAGTTGTTCCGCAGCATCCGCCGACAATATTAATGAATCCGCTTTCTGCAAACTCTTTTAATGTTGAAGCCATTGTTGAGGGAGTCTCATCATATTCGCCCATCTCATTTGGTAAGCCTGCATTGGGATAAACTGAAAGATTTACGTTCGCAATGTTTGAAAGATCTTCAACAAAAGGACGCATTTGTTTTGCGCCGAGTGCACAATTTAATCCAACCGTTAAAAGATTTTTTGTGTGTGCTATCGATATCCAGAAAGCTTCAACTGTTTGACCGGAAAGAGTTCTTCCGCTTTGGTCAACAATAGTTCCTGAAACCATAACCGGCATTGGAATTTTTAACTCTCTAAGAAGTTTGTCTATCCCGAACAAAGCTGCTTTAGCGTTGAGAGTATCATAAACTGTTTCAACAAGAAGTATATCAACTCCGCCTTCAATCAAAGCCTTTGCCTGATCGTAATAAACTTTACTCAATTCATCAAATGTAATTGCCCTGTAGCCGGGGTCATTTACATTGGGAGAAAGTGAAAGCATTTTATTCGTTGGTCCCAGCGCACCGGCTACAAATCTTGGTTTAGCAGGATTTTCTTTTGTGAATTCATCCGCGGCTTCTTTTGCTAACCTTGCTGAAGCGACGTTCATATCATGCACAAAAGTTAATGTGTTATAATCGGCCTGCGATACCGCATTCGCGTTGAACGTATTTGTTTCGACTATATCAGCGCCTGCTTTAAAATATTCCCTGTGGATATTTTTAATTATATCAGGTTGAGTAACGCTTAAGAGATCGTTATTTCCCTGAAGATCGTTTTTATGATTTTTGAATAACTGTCCTCTGAAATCCGTTTCGGTTAGTTTATGGCGCTGAATCATTGTGCCCATTGCGCCGTCTATTATTAAAATGCGTTCATTTAATATCTGTTTAAGTTGTTCGAGTGTAGCTCCCATTGTTTCTGCTTTAAGACCCTTCTTTCGTATTAGATAATTATAATTGCTCGTGTGTTCATCGATTGTGTATCTTTGAAAACCTTTTGAAATATAAGTAAATTGCTTTCGATTATAAAACTAACTTGAACACATTAGGATATATATGATAGTTGTAACCGGCGGGGCAGGCTTTATTGGAAGCGCAATAGTCTGGAGATTAAACGAACTGGGCAACAACAATATTATTATAGTCGATGAACTTGGTAAAGATGAAAAATGGAAAAACCTTGTCGGACTAAATTTCCATGATTTCATTAACAAGAATGAATTTATTGAAAAGATAAATTCTGGATTAGGTTTCAAAATTGAATCAATAATTCATATGGGCGCTAATTCATCAACGACGGAAAAAGATGCCGATCATCTTTTAAAGAATAATTACGAATACACAAAAATTCTTGCGGAGTATTCATTAAAAAATAACATAAGATTTATTTATGCCTCATCCGCAGCGACTTATGGCGATGGGGAACTTGGTTTTAATGATGATGAATCTTCATTCCATTCTCTTCGTCCGCTGAATATGTATGGATATTCTAAAAGTCTTTTTGATTTATGGGCGATAAGAACAGGCGCAGCAAATAATATTGTGGGAATAAAATATTTTAATGTTTACGGACCAAACGAATACCACAAAGGCGATATGCGAAGTGTTGTTCATAAAGCCTTTGAACAGATACGCGACACAGGAAAAGTAAAACTTTTCAAATCAAGGAATGCGGATTACAAAGACGGCGAGCAGATGCGGGACTTTGTATATGTGAAAGACGCTGTTGATATGACTTTGTTTTTTGTAGATAAAAAAGACAGAAACGGAATTTTTAATGTTGGTGCCGGAAAAGCAAGAACATGGAATGATCTTGTAAAAGCAATTTTTTCAGCAATGAATAAAGAATTAAAGATAGAGTATATTGATCTTCCGGATCACCTTGCCGGAAAGTACCAATATTTTACTGAAGCCGTTCTTGATAAAATTAAAAAAGCGGGATATAATAAACCGCTCACACCGCTTGAAGACGGTGTGACCGATTATGTTAAAAATTATCTGTTGAAGAAAAGTTACCTGGGTATGTAAGCGCTTCCCCTGATTCCCTGTAATGTTAACAACCGATGCCGGAATCAGTTGTACGGAGCCTCGTCTTCATCATCAAACAGATCTTCGTCATCGTCGTCTTCATCGAATTCAAGATCTTCTTCAAAAATTTCCTCATCGTCAATCTCTTCATCTTCTTCAAAGTCGTCCTCTTCGAATTCGTCTTCATCTTCATCAAAATCATCATCGTCATCATCCGATGAAGCAAGATATAATTCAAGAGTGTCCATATCTTCATTTCCGGTTACCGGAATTCCGAGTTCAAGACATTCTTCCAGAAGTTCTTCCCTGGATTTTACAACGTCTTCACCCGAAACTTTTTTTGTCGACATCATTATTCGGAATCTCCTTTGTTTATAAATTAACTTCTGTTTTTATCTTACTGAATTAACAGCAATGAATAATTACAAAAATCAGTCAGCTAAATATTTCTAAAATTAATTTAATTGCAAAATATTTTTTATCTGTATATTTGATAAAAACTAATAATAAAGATTAAGTTTTTATTAACTCTGATAAAAATTAGTCCGGCTCTTATTTATTGTCAATACATTTGTTTTTAAACAACTAAAATAGATATGAAACTTGCAACTCTCTGTTATGTAATAGATAAAAAACAAAATAAAACATTAATGATTCACCGTGTTAAAAAAGAAAATGATTATCACGAAGGAAAGTGGAACGGACTTGGAGGTAAACTTGAAAAAACAGAAAGCCCGGAAGATTGCGTGATACGCGAAGTAAAAGAAGAATCAGGATTAACAATTGAATCACCAAGAATGCATGGGTTTATAACATTTCCATTATTCGACGGAAAACATGACTGGTACGTTTTCATTTTTACTGCGGAAAATTATTCCGGTGAATTAATTGATTCGTCAGAAGGAAATCTTGAATGGATACCAAATGATAAAGTCACTTCATTAAACCTGTGGGATGGAGATAAAATTTTTCTTGAATGGCTTTACCAGGAAAAATTCTTCAGTGCAAAGTTTAATTATGAAAACGGCAATTACAAAAACCATATTGTAAGTTTTTACTGATACACACACCTAAACCAATATACAACACACAGACTCAACATCTATTAAAATAGTGAGTCGCAACTCACATCCGGATTACCCCCGTTTATTCTTGAGTAATACTTTTATAATTTTGTAGTAGAAATTTTGATCCTTAATCATAAGTTTCCGGTTTATTACGAAAACGAAAAATTCATGTTTGAAAATCTAAATAATCAATCAGGGTGAAAATTTAAAAACGGATGGGTATCATGAAAAATTTAGTTTTGGTTCTGTCTCTCATCTTTTCGGTAGGCGCAAGCCAAATTACTCAAGCCCAGTTCTTTGAGAAGCTAAAGAAAAAAACTGAACAAAAAATAAAAAGCGAAGGGGAAAAGAGAGTAGAGAAGAAAATTGATGAAGGGGTAAATAAGGGATATGATGGAATAGAAGAGGGGATTAAAAATGCGGGGGAAGAATCGAATGAATCAGAAAATGATTCCACCTCCGGTACAACCAAAACTAGTGAAACAAAAGTAAAAAATAATTCGGGCAATGAATCTTCAACTCAGCAGAACGAAAATGAAATTCAGTTTTCAAGTTCAACAAAATATGATTTCATCCCTGGTGATAAAGTAATATTGTTCGATGATTTCAGCCAGGACGCGGTTGGAGATTTCCCCGCATTATGGACGACGAACTCTGCCGGAGAAATAAATACAATAAATATTGCGCCGGGTAAATGGTTTAATCTTAACAGCACAGACGGAAATTATTTTTTATTAAACGAAATAGATTTTCCTAAAAACTTTATTATTGAATTTGATATCGTTCCTAAGAAAACCGGTGGACGAATTGCCGCTGGACTTTTGCTTTACGGAGAAAACAAAAAGAAAGAAATGGACAATGGTTCTCAGCCCGGTAACGGCGGAATAATGATTTCAATTGAAAAACAAAACTGGAATACCTGGGGATATAAAACCGGCGAGAATGAAAAAATAGTCGGCAAGTCGGATGTTAACCCTGTTATTCCGGAAAAAGTAAATCACGTAATTGTTTGGGTGCAGGGAAGAAGACTGAGGATTTATCACCAACAGGCAAAAGTGTTGGATATGCCTACAAATATTTATGACGGAGTAAAACTCAGCAGGCTTTGTTTCAGGCTAAGCCGCGGCGCTTCCTCCGGCTCATACATTTCCAACTTAAGAATAACCAACGCTTCCCCCGATATGCGAAGCAAGTTATTGACCGAAGGTAAACTTATCAGCTACGGAATTTATTTTGATGTGAATAAAGATGTTGTAAAATCAGAATCTTTCGGAACTATAAAAGAAATTGCCAATGTATTAAATGAAAACCCGGATGTAAAAATTAAAATTGTCGGACATACTGACTCGGACGGAGATGACAAATCAAATCTTGATCTATCACAACGAAGAGCCGCAGCAGTAAAAAATGTTTTCGTGAAAGATTTCGGGATAGATGCTTCAAGAATTGAAACCGATGGAAAAGGAGAGAACGAACCAATTGCATCTAATGACAGCGGCGTAAACAAAGCGCTCAACCGAAGAGTTGAGTTTATAAAATTATAGTTAACTTCTAAGTAGAAAAAATTTTCGGAGAGAATTAAATTAAGGAAGTATGAGCACACTAAATGACGACGTAGCCGAATCACTCGGCGGAAACAGAGAAATACTTCCTTATCTCCCCGAACTGCTTGCAGATCTTAATGAGCTTGGAGGTTCATCTGAATTAATTGTCGGGTTGATTGAATCACATCATCTTCAAATTAATTCAGAAACTACTTGTCTTGATCTTGGCTGCGGCAAAGGATTGATAGCAATAAACATTGCTAGGCATTTCGGAATAAATGTGCTTGGTATTGATGGCATGCTTCCATTCATTCATCAGGCAAGAAAAGATGCTTCGGAAAACGGCGTATCACATTTATGTACTTTTGAGCAGGCAGATATAAAGTACAAATCAGCAGGACTTAAAGATTTTGATATAGTAATATTATCTGCGGTTGGACATTTATGGGGCGATTTTTATAAAACTCTTACTGCGTTGAAAAACTGCACAAAGGAAAAAGGCATAATCATTATCGATGATGCATACACGATTGACGGCAACGGTGATGAACATTTATATCCTTCCAGAAAAAATGTATTGAAAGATATTTCTGACTGCGGTCTTGAGATTATCACTGAAAAAATTATTGGTGATGATGAAATAAAACAGACGAATGAAAACAATACCCGACTGATAATCTCACGGGCGGAACAGTTGAAAAAGAAGTATCCCGAAAAATCAAACTTGTTTGACGAGTATATTAAGCGTCAGCAAACCGAAACAGAATTATTCGGGACAAGAATAAAATGTGTTGTGTGGGTGCTTAAGAAAAGTAATTAAATCATATTGGTAATCTTACCAATATGATTTATAGTCCATAACCACTGAATACTCTTTAGCAGTCCGGTCTCTTTTTCATTCCCCCTTCAAAATCTTTTTATTATCTTTCCGGCAAAATTTTTGCAAAATCTTTTAACAAAAAGGATTCATTATGAACAGAAAATTCATTCTAACAATGATGATCGTCTTTGGTTTATTCGCTAATGATGTATTCTATGCATGTACAAATTTTATTGTTACCAAAGGCGCAAGCACGGATGGATCTGTTATGATTACTTACTCCGCAGATTCGTTTAATATGTACGGCGAACTTTATCACTTCCCGGCAGCAATGTATCCCGCAGGCGCCATGCTTGATATTTATGAGTGGGATACAGGAAAATTTCTTGGAAGAATTAAACAGGCGTTACAGACTTATAACGTAGTTGGAAACATAAATGAGTTCCAGGTTTCTATTGGTGAAACAACTTACGGCGGACGAGAAGAACTTGTTGATCCTAAAGGAATTATTGATTACGGCAGTCTTATATATATCGCACTTCAACGAGCAAAGACTGCAAGAGATGCAATAAAAATTATGTCCGACCTTGTTGCAGAATATGGCTACTGCAGTTCGGGCGAGTCATTTTCTATCGCTGATCCGAACGAAGCATGGATACTCGAAATGATCGGAAAAGGTGAAGGAAACAAAGGCGCCGTTTGGGTTGCAATACGAATTCCCGATGGTTATGTAAGCGGTCATGCAAACCAGGCAAGAATAACAACCTTTCCGCTTGATGATCCGGATAATTGTCTATATGCACCAGATGTAATTTCATTTGCAAAATCAAAAGGATACTTTACCGGCGATGATAAAGATTTTAATTTTTCTGATGCTTACGCTCCATTGGATTTTGGCGGAATAAGATTCTGCGATGCGAGAGTATGGTCTTTATTCAGAAGAGTTAACGGGAACATGGAAAAATATCTGGCATACATAAACGGTGAATCAATGGAACGTATGCCGCTATATATAAAACCCGACAGAAAACTTTCCGCACAGGATGTAATGTTCCTTATGCGTGACCACTATGAAGGGACCGAACTTGATATGACCACCGGAGTCGCTGCAGGTCCTTACGGAATGCCATATCGCTGGCGTCCTTTAACTTGGAAGTATAACGAGGAAGAATACTTTAACGAACGTCCTATTTCAACTCCGCAAACTGGATTTTCATTTGTGGCGCAGTCTCGCTCAAATCTTCCGAATGAAGTCGGAGGTATTTTATGGTTCGGTGTTGATGATACATACTTTACGGTTTATACGCCGATGTACTGTTCGATGACTAAAGTTCCTTACAACTATAAAAAAGGATTAGGATCACTCGCTCAGTTTACATGGGATTCTGTTTTCTGGGTATTTAATTTTGTTTCCAACTTTGCTTATCCGCGTTACTCAATTGTAATTAATGATGTGCAGAGAGTACAGAATGAACTGGAAGGTTCATTCCTTGCACAACAGGAGACAATTGAAAAAACTGCTTTATCACTTCTAAAAAATTCAAAAGGTGAAGCGGTATCTTTTCTTACAGATTATTCAATTTCACTCGGCGACCGAACGTATGAAACCTGGAAAAAACTTGGTGAACAGCTTCTTCTTAAATACATGGATGGTGTAGTTAAAAATGAATTTCACAATCCAAAGAATGTCGGTTACCCGGATGAATTCAAAAAATTAATTGTTGCTGAGAAAGGCGCACATCTGAAGATGCGTGACATTAAAAAGGATATGAGTTCATCCTATGACGAAACAATAAAAAAAGCAGATCAGCTTCTTGCAGATAAAAAATATTCTGATGCAAAATCGATGTATGAAAAAGCTTTAAGTATTAAGCCGGGGGAAGTTTATCCGAAATCAAAAATTGAAAAGATAAATACATTCCTTGCATCAATTGATGAAATGCACAAAGCAAATTTTGTAAACTAAGATTTGGAGAGTCCCTCCGGTTTAAGCCCGTAATAATTTACGGGCTTTTTGTTTTCCCCCTTCATCAAAAACTTCTTACCGCTGATCATTTTATCATTTAAATCTTCAGTGCGGATTATAATTTGCCCACTAAACAATTAATTTTTATAAAAATATTTAACTGGCATTAATATGAAAATCTTTTGGTTGCTGATAATGTGGTGGCTGCCGCAAACTGTTATACCTGCGCCTTTTCAATTTTTACATCCATTAAAAGAAGGCTGCCTTCCTTATGTTGAAGGTGATAGCCCTAAGGTAAAATGGAAATTTAAAACAGGGGGAGCACTATTCTCTTCCCCTGTTATAACAGGCACAAGCGTAATATTCGGAAGCCTTGATGCATCATTATACTCTTTAAATACTGAAACAGGAAATCTAAACTGGAAGTTTAAGACTAATGGGGAAATCCGGTCTACGGTCTGTGTTGATAATGAAAAAATATTTCTTGTTTGTGGGGATGGCTTACTTTATTCAATAAATAAAAATAATGGAACCTTAAACTGGACATTTAAAACTGATGGTGAACAAACTTACAAATACTATGGATACGCCGATTATTTTAAATCATCGCCGGTTTTATTTAACGATGCCGTTTATTTCGGCTCAGGTGATGGAAATATTTATTCCATCAATTCTACTTCCGGTAAATTAATCTGGAAGTTCAAAACCGGTGATGTTGTTCATTCTACCCCGGTCATTTATAATGGAAAATTATTTGCTGGCTCCTTTGATGGATTTGTTTATGCAATAGATGTTAATACCGGGGAATTAATCTGGAAATTTAAATCAGTCGGGCAAAGATTTTTTCCTAAGGGAGAGATGCAGGGAAACCCGGTTGTAGCCAATAATCTGGTATATATCGGAAGCCGAGATTATAATCTTTACGCAATCGATGCTGATGAAGGGTACTGTCACTGGAATAAACAATTCCCTAAAGGCTGGGCGCTTGCCCTTTCGGTTTATGATAGCGTATTATACGCCGGCGCTTCCGATGATGATGTTATGATTTCAATTAATGGAAAAACCGGGCAAGAAAACTGGAGAACAAATGTCAATTTTAATACATTCGGTGCCCCTGCTTTTGGCGGGTCAAGGATGTATTTCGGTACGCTGCTTGGAAAATTATTGGCACTTGATATCTATACCGGTGAGATCGCCTGGTCTTTTAACACTGATAATTTTAATTCCAATTCTAAACATTATTTTGAAGACAAATTAAAAATTACAAAATCAGAATTTTATTCGAAGATTAGTTCCCCTGAAGATTATATTAAAGCATTGTACAAACTGGGTGCTCTTTTTAGTACGCCGGCAGTAAATAATGATGTGATTATTTTTACAAGCACCGATGGAAGCGCATATTGTTTGGAAAAATGACTCTGATCTTAAATCAATGATTTGATTTGCAAGTTGAATTCTTTTAGGTTGGAAATAAAATTCATAGAATTATTTCCGTATCTGAAAGATAACTTATGCAAACAATCCTCGGTTCAACCGGAACAATCGGCAATGAGCTTGCGAAAGCACTTACCGATTACACAAATAAAATAAGATTGGTGAGCCGTAACCCCCACAAAATAAATCCAACAGATGAAATTGTTCGGGCGGATTTGTTAGACATTAATCAAACTCTGAATGCAGTTAAAGGTTCTGAAGTCGTTTATCTAACAATCGGATTAAAGTATGACATTTCTGTTTGGCAAACTCAGTGGCCTATCATTATTAACAATGTTATAAGTGCCTGCAAGCAGTATAAATCAAAATTAGTTTTTTTTGATAATGTTTACTCTTATGGTAAGGTTGATGGATGGATGCGGGAAGATACACCGATAAATCCATGCAGTAAAAAAGGAGAAGCGCGGTCAAAAATCTGTCAGACAATTTTAAATGAAGTTGATAAAGGAAGCATTAAAGCAATAATTGTCCGCGCGGCAGATTTTTACGGACCGAATACCCCGCTGAGTTTTATTACTGTTGTGGTTTTTCAAAAGCTCGCTGCAGGTAAAAAAGCAATGTGGATGGGAAATGATAACGTAAAACATTCTTTCACTTACACTCATGATGCAGGAAAAGCCACTGCGCTTCTCGGCAATACCGAAAAAGCTTATAACCAGGTCTGGCATTTACCTACAGACAAAAATGTTTTAACAGCAAAACAAATGATAGAAAAGATAGCAGATGAGTTTAATGTTAAACCATCTTATACAGTTCTAAAAAAGTGGATGGTGCAAGCGGTTGGTTTTTTTAACCCGATTGTAAAAGAAAGTGTTGAGATGTTATATCAGAATGAATATGATTATCTTTTCGACAGCAGCAAGTTTGAAAAAGCTTTTAACTTTACTCCAACTTCTTATGATGAAGGAATAAAAACAACTGCCGAGTATTATAAAAAATAATTGTCCACTGGTAGCCGCAACCTTCAGGTTGCGCAGACCTGCATGTTCGCAAGCTAAAGCCTGCGGCTACCGAGTTTTTCTCAGAATGGAATTAACTAAAATTACTTATATGAAAATATTTTATTCAATAATTCTTTCAGCAATAATTGTTACATCATCCACGGCACAAACAAAATTAATCAACTACGTTAACCCGATGATCGGGACGGATGATATGGGACATACATATCCCGGTGCCACTGTTCCGTTTGGAATGGTACAGCTTAGTCCGGAAACAGATACTATTCCTTATTCACTCGGACATGGTTACAATAAAGATGTTTACCGTTATTGCGCCGGTTATCAATACAAAGACAACACAATAGTCGGATTCAGTCATACACATTTTTCCGGCACAGGTCATTCTGATCTTGGTGATTTTTTAATTATGCCAACTACGGGCGAACTTAAATTAAATCCCGGAACAAAAGATAATCCTGACTCCGGGTACAGAAGCAGGTTTTCACACGACAAAGAAAAAAGTTCTCCGGGATATTATTCCGTTTATCTTGATGATTACAGGATCAATGCAGAGTTGACTACAAGCACACGTGTAGGTTTTCACAAATACACTTTTGATGAATCGTCTTCTGCAAATATTATTCTTGATATGATTTCAGGCATATACAATTATGATGGCAAAGTTGTGTGGTCAAGCATTCGTGTTGAGAACGATACCCTTGTAACGGGATTCAGGCAGAACCGCGGATGGGCGCGGACAAAATATCTTTACTTCGCTATGACTTTTTCCAAACCAATAAAAAAATACGGCTATAAGAATGATGAGCAAATAATTTATAACGGCTTCTACAGAAAGTTTAATGAATTTGAAAACTTCCCGGAAATGGCAGGAAAGAAAGTTCGCGCATACTTTAACTTTGATATGAACAAAGATGAATCGCTTCAAATAAAATTTGCACTGTCTGCTGTAAGTACAGAAGGGGCATTAAAAAATTTAACCGCAGAAATTCCTCACTGGAATTTTGATCAAACAAAATCCGAAGCGGAACAAATGTGGGAAAATGAACTAAGCAAAATCAAAGTTGAAACCACCAAAGAGAAGAAAACAATTTTCTACACAGCGCTCTATCATTCGTTCTTGGGACCAACATTTTATATGGATGTTGATGGTTCTTACCGTGGACTTGATCAGAATATTCACAAATCCGAAAACTTTACAAACTATACAACATTTTCTTTGTGGGATACTTACCGTGCGCTTCATCCTTTGTTCACAATTGTTCAGCAGCAGCGAACGGGCGATATGATCAACTCAATGCTTGCACATCAGCAGCAGAGTGTTCATAAAATACTTCCCGTATGGTCGCATCACGCAAATGAAAACTGGTGTATGATAGGTTATCATTCCGTTCCAGTAATTGTTGATGCATACATGAAAGGAATAAGAAGCTTCAATCTTAATGATGCTTTGAGCGCCTGCGTTATGAGCGCGACCTACGGCAAGTATGATGGAATTGATTCTTACATGGATTACGGTTTTGTTCCTATGGATCTTAATTCAAACGCAGCATCAAAAACATTAGAGTACGCTTATGATGACTGGACAATTTACAAGCTTGCCGATATTGCGGGTAATGATCATATCAAAGATGTGTTTAAGAAGAGAGCAAATTCATTTAGTCAATTGTTTGACAAGAATATAAAATTCATTCGTCCGAAAAATTCTGATGGTTCATGGTTTTCACCTTTTGATCCTATGAGCACAGAGCGTCAGGGATTTATCGAAGGTAATTCATGGAATTATTCGTTATATGTTCCGCACGATGTAAGCGGTTTGATTGATCTTTACAGTGGAAACGAAAATTTTATTTCACATCTGGATTCACTTTTTAATATGGGTTTGGATGCAGAACATTTTCAACATTCCGAAGATATAAGCGCTGCCGGAATTCTCGGTGGTTATGTTCACGGCAATGAACCAAGCCATCACGTTCCTTATCTTTACAACTATGCCGGCGCTCCGTGGAAAACACAGGAAAAAGTAAATGAAATCACAAATCATTTTTATCGCAACGCAGTTGACGGACTTTGCGGCAACGATGACTGTGGACAAATGTCTGCGTGGTATATTTTTAGTGTTATGGGATTTTACCCAGTCTGCCCGGGTTCAAACGAATATGTTATCGGCACACCAGGCTTGAGTAAAGCAAATATTAATCTTGAGAATGGAAAGTCATTCAGAATTACGGCTAACAATCTCAACGAAAAAAATATTTATATTCAAAGCATCACTTTGAACGGAAAAAAGTATGATAAACTTTTTATCCTTCACGAAGATATTATGAACGGCGGCGAATTAATTTTTGAAATGGGTTCCGCTCCAAACAAAGAACTTGGACAATCAAAAGATTCGTTACCATATTCATTGAGCAGTGAAAAATAATTTAATCCTCAAATTAAAAGAGAGTTTTATGAACAGACTATTAAGTATAAATAGCAAGAACGATATCCCCGCAGAATATCAAAACACACCGATTGGATTATTACTTGAGTATCATAATCTTGACAAAGAATATGATGTTTACTCAAACGCAAAACTTTTAATTGGGATGTGTATGGATAACCGCAAACATCTTCACATACCTGAGAACTTCGCGTTCATAATCCGTTCAGGAGGGGCGAATCTCCGTTACAGTGAGTTTAAGGTTTCTTATGCAATTTCAGTTGGTGATGTTCAGCACATCGCTTTGATCGGGCATAACAACTGCGGGATGGTGAACCTCGTTCAAAGAAAAGAATTATTTATAAAAGGATTAAGTGAACGCGCGGGGTGGACAAAAGAACAGGCAGAAGAACACTTCAACCAGTTTGCGCCTATGTTTGAGATAGGGAATGAAATTGATTTTGTGCTGAGTGAAACAATCCGGCTTCGTTTGCGTTATCCAAAAATTAAAGTCGCGCCTATGCTTTACCTTGTGGAGGATAATAAGTTATATATGATCAAAGAATAAATTAAACAATCTTATTTGAGTCGGCTTTTTATGTCCCACAAAGAAATAAAATTAAACCGTGGCTCTTTTTCCGCATAAGTTGAATAGAAAATAATTTCTTTCCTTTCACCAGAAATTAAATCAAAGAAGTTGTCGGAGAATCTTCCATCAACATCTGCCTCTATAAAAACATTTTTAGCAAGTACATTTGTTGTTAAAGTAATCTTTAACCCGTCTTTAAATGGTTCGCTGCTTAGAATAATTTCCGGTTTAGATAATTTCATTTCTTTTGGCCTTACAAAAAAGAAATTTTTATCTGCAATGGATTCTTTATCAGATATCAATTTTATGTTTACGAATGAAGTATTCCGTTCAAAGTAATTTATTGTTCTCAGGTTGAGTTCTTTATAACAGTAAGAGGAGTTTTCTTTCACCTCAACATTCTTTTCCTCAGAATAAATTTTATTGCCATTAAAATCATTGACGGTAATCAAAAGTTTTGCGTAAAAATTTTCTTTCGTGTCGTTCACAATGAATATCTTTAGCTCATCCTGTTCTTCTGAAACCGATATCATCACCGGGCTGAAATATCTTTTAGCAAAGTAATGAAGAGCCTTCCATCTTCCTTCGTTGTCGATCCCCGACCAGGAAATAACGGGCCAGCAATCATTAAGCTGCCAGTATAATGAGCCCAGACAATACGGCATTGCTCTGCGGTGTGCTTCAATTCCTTTTGCAATTCCTTCCGCCTGCAAAAGCTGACTTACATAAATGAACTTTGAAAAGTCTGTGGGAATATGATAGTCGCGTTCCATATAAGTTTTTATCAGTTCATTTCCTCTTTTATGCTTCTGATGGGTCTGCAAAACAGGTGATTCAAAAAGAAGGTCTTCTTCTTTAAAATATTTTTCAAGTGTTGATAAAGAGGGATATGATTGAAATCCGAATTCACTCATGAAACGCGGCACTTTATTTTCGTAATTTTCAAATGGCTCGGCATCGTGCCACACTCCCCAGTAATGTGAATCGCCTTCGTACTGACTTTTAGGATTTCCTCTTCCGTACTGCGGCGATGATGCCCGGTAAGGAATGTCCGGTGAAAATGTTTCAACTAATCCAGGAAGTGTTTGATGAAATATTTTGTTGTAATCATCACTCATTTTTTTCTGTTGTTCAGGAGTAAAATTGTTTTTCCATCCCCAGTTTGCCCAGCCTTCAGCGATTTCATTATTGCCGCACCACAGCGCTAATGACGGGTGATTGCGCAGGCGTTTTATTTGCTCTTCTGCTTCTATGCGGATATTATTTATCATTAACGAATCAGCAGGATACATTCCGTTGGCGAACATAAAATCCTGCCAGACCAGAATTCCTTTTTCATCACACAGATCATAGAACAAATCGTCTTCATAAATCCCGCCGCCCCAAACACGCAGCATATTCATGTTCGCGTCAGCGGCAGCATTTACTAACTGCTGATATTTATTTGAATCTATGCCCGCGCCCATCATTTGAAGCGGAATGTAATTGGCCCCTTTCATAAAAACCGGAATACCGTTAAGTTTAAAATAAAATGTTGTTCCGATTGAATCCGGTTCCTGCACAAGTTCTATAGTTCTTAAACCAATTTTCTTGTCAACTGATTGTAAACCATGTTTTTCATGAAACATCGAACAGTTGAATTTATAAAGATGATGACTGCCTAATCCGTTTGTCCACCATAGTTCAGGATTGTCAATAGAAAATTTAATTTCAACAACCTGATTGCCCGGAACCAGCTTTACTTTTTGTTCAACATCATTTACAGAAAGTATGACCTCATCATCATCAAAAGAATTAATTTCAAACTTTGCTGTAAGCAATGTCTTCTCTTTTGACAACGAATCCTGAACAATGAAAACGTCTTTTAATTCGGGACCATTCCAGGAAACTAATTTTACACCTTTGCATATTCCTGAAGTGACAAGCCGGGGAGCCCAATCCCAGCCGTAAACGTATTGTGCTTTACGAGTAAATATTCTTGAATCATCAGGCGGCTGAAATCCGTATTCTTTAACTTTTTGTTTTTCAATTTTGAACGGAGAGTATATGACCAGCCTTAACTCATTGTCTTTCTCTTTCAGAGCATCTTTTACATTCACCCGCCATTCTCTGAACTGGTTATCAGTGTAAAGGATTTTTTTATTATTAAGAAATACATCCGCGTACGTATCAATACCTTCAAAGACCAATTCAGCATTTTCACCAGATAAAAAGGATGACTCAACATCAAAGACTTTTTTATACGTCCAGTCATTCTCAGCAACCCATTGAACTTTTTTTTCATTGTCGTTGAAGTATGGATGTTCAATGAATCCATTATTAAAAAGATCAATATGAATTTCATTAGGAACATTAGTTGAAAAAGATATCGAATCATCACCAGATGAAACTTCCCATCCTTCATTTATTTTAATTTCAGTCAATGATGATTTTTGCATTGTTCCGCATGAGATCAGATTAAATAAAACAAAAAAGAATAAAAGATATTTTAACAGACCATATTTCTTGCTGAATTTCAAAGAAGTTTTTCCAGGAAATCATTCATCGCGGCATTCACTTTGTCCGGCTGTTCTATGGGTGACATATGTCCGGAGTTTTTTATCACGACAAATGTTGAACCCGGAATTTTATCAGCCATAGCATTCATTACAGAAGGAGGAGTTAAAGCATCATATTCGCCGCAAATAATCAGCGAAGGGATTTTTATTTTTTCTAAGTAATCCGTTGTATCAGTCCTGCTTAACATTGCAAGTTGGCTGCCTTTAACTCCTGCAGGATTATGTGCAGATGATCTTTCAATAATTTTTTCAAACTCTTCTTGGTTCTTTTCTTTGAACTCATCGCCAAAACAGGTTGATATAAAATCTTTAGCATAACCCTCTAGTCCTTCATCAGAAATTCTTTTGATCGCGCCGGAGCGTTTTAATCTTCCCGCATTATCATCTGAATCCGACCTTGTGTCACATAAAATTACTGCGGAAAATTTTTCTTCGAATCTTACTAAAGCACGCAATGAAATATAACCTCCCATTGAAAGCCCGCATAAAACCGGTTTGTCTAATTTCAATTCTCTGATTATTGCTTCAAGATCATCGACAAACATTTCCATTGTAAATTGACCATGGCTGGCTGGTGATTGTCCAAGCCCGCGGATATCATAAGTAACACAAAAATATTTTTGCTTAAAGTATTCAACCTGTTTGTTCCACATTGAATGATCATAAGGAAACCCATGAACAAATATTATAGGCTTGTGGGATGGATTCCCCTCGGTAAACACAAGAAGCTGATTTATTATGTGATTCATTTGTTTCTTTGGTTTAGTTTATTGAAATCGTGTTGTAGATAAGAAATTAATTCTCTCTTTTATCTCTAGTCATTAATTTCTTTTAAAGCAACAAGTGAAAATTAATTCATTATGCCTTATTATACACCACGAAATAAAGATTTTTTTATTAACAATATCATCCTGTTATGTTCTTTTCAATCGGGATGAAATCTAAAGTACAAAAATGAAAATTGCCTTTATTGCTGCTGAAGCAGTTCCATACGCTAAAACAGGCGGTCTTGCCGATGTTGCCGGTTCACTTCCTAAAGCACTTGAAAAACTGGGATGTGAAGTAAAACTTTTTATTCCCAAATACGATCTTATCGATGAGGGAAAATTCGGTCTTCATTACAGCTGGTCAATAGGTGAAATGCCGATAAGAATAAATGGGGTGATAAGATCAGTGCACGTTCACCAGGCAAAATTGCCGGGATCGAATGTTGAAGTTAATTTTATCGACTGCCCGCATTATTTTTTCCGTGGAAGAATTTATACAAACGATATGGATGAAGATGAACGCTTCATTCTTTTTTCGAAAGCGGTTATTGAAACTCTTCAGCGTATGCAATGGACTCCCGATGTAGTTCACTGCAATGACTGGCAAACCGGTTTGCTTCCTCTTTTTATAAAAGACAATTACAATTGGGACAGGATGTTCGATCACACATCGTCTGTGTTTACAATTCATAATATCGGTTACCAGGGAAGATTTCATAAATCAACATTGTTCGCTGCTGAAATTCGTGGTGAGCTTTATTATCCCGGCGGACCGGTTGAACATGAAGATTCTGTTTCTTTTATGAAAACAGGAATCGTTTTTTCTGATATGATAAATACTGTGAGCAATAAATACTCTCATGAAATCTTAACTGACGAGTACGGTGCAGGACTGCAGCATATTCTCCGCTCACGCAAACAGGATGTCTATGGAATACTTAACGGTGTTGATTATGATGAATGGAACCCGGCAACGGATAAGTATCTTCCTTATAAATTTTCTGTGAATGATCTTTCAGGAAAATTAAAGAACAAAGAATTTCTTGCAATACATTTTAACCTGGTATACGATGAACACAGACCATTGATTGGAATGGTAACAAGATTAGTAGCACAAAAAGGATTGGATATTTTTGCTGAGGCTGTAAGCGAACTTATGAAACTTGACGCGCAATGGATATTACTCGGCAGCGGTGAAGACCGTTTTGAAAATCTGTTCAGATCGTTGTCATATCAGTACAGCGGAAAATTCAGTACATACATCGGCTATAACAATGAACTTTCACACCTCATTGAAGCGGGCGCTGATATATTCTTAATGCCGTCACGATATGAACCCTGCGGGCTTAACCAGATCTACAGCTTGAAATACGGCACTGTTCCGGTTGTAAGAAAAACCGGCGGACTTGCTGATACCGTGAAAGACTGGGATGAAGAAAATTATTACGGATTCGATCACGGAACGGGTTTTTCTTTTAATGATTACTCGGCTTACGCGCTTTACTCATCTGTTGAACGTGCTGTAAATGCATTCCGGCATAAAGATGTATGGAAAAAAATCCAGCGTAATGGAATGAAGATGGATCATAGCTGGACGCGCTCCGCGGAGAAATATCTGGAGCTGTACAAACTTGCGAAAGAACGACGAGGGTGAATAAACTTCTCAAAAAAATTTTCAAGCATTATAATTTTGAACTTGAAAAAGCTGTCGGAGACTGTAAAACTCTTCTTGACGTTGGCTGCGGTAATAACTCTCCGGTAGGATCGTTATCGAATAAACCTTATTGCGTTGGGGTGGATGCTTTTACTCCAAGCTTAGAAAAAAGCCGGGCATTAAAAATCCATAACGAGTACCGCCAGATTGATGTGCTTGATATTGAAAAAGAATTTAAGCCGGGTTCATTCGAATGTGTCCTCGCCAATGATTTGATTGAACACCTCACAAAGGAAGATGGCTCGAAATTAATTGAAATGATGGAAAGCATTGCAACTAAACGGGTACTGATATTCACTCCCAACGGTTTTGTTCCTCAAAGAGAGTATGACAACAACCCATGGCAGGTTCATAAATCCGGCTGGACTGTGGAAGAAATGAAAGCCCGCGGTTATAAAGTAATAGGAATTAACGGGGCGAAATCACTACGAGGTGAATTTGCGCGTTCAAAAATAAAACCAAGGGCTCTCGGTTTCGTAGTTTCAAGAATAACACAAATATTTGTCCGCAATAAACCGGAGAAAGCATTTCAGATATTGTGTGTAAAAACAAAATGAAAATCGTGTTTTGTAAAGAATCAAATCACTTGAAAAAATTCAAAGCAAGAAATAAACCGCTTATATAAATTATTGCTTTTTTCTAAGCTGCCATTTCCCTGTTATACCTGTTCCTGTATTGAATTGGCGATAAACCGGTGATACGTTTGAATGTCGTACGGAAAGCTTTGTTATCTGTGTAACCAACTTTGTACATAACCTCTGTTACATTTTCTTTTGATGATTCAAGACTTTGTTTTGCCGCTTCGATTTTTACACGCTGAATATATTCAACAACTGTGTTGGCTGTTGCTTTCTTAAATCTTCTTTCAAGATTTCTTCTGCTAAGCGCAACCATTGATGCTATCTGGTCAACAGTGATCTTATCCTGGAAATTGGTTTCGATAAATTCCTGTGCTTTTTTAACCGGCTCATCTTCGTGTTCTTTTTGTCCGACAAATATTGTAAACGGTGATTGGCTGTCGCGCTGTATATCTATCTGAAAT
The DNA here is from genome assembly GCA_016700155.1 of Ignavibacteriales bacterium. Taxonomy (NCBI): domain Bacteria; kingdom Pseudomonadati; phylum Ignavibacteriota; class Ignavibacteria; order Ignavibacteriales; species Ignavibacteriales bacterium. Next base: position 4,209,697 of record CP065001.1, on the reverse strand, counting down.
GCTTTTGCACAAAGCACCGCGATTTCTCTTCCGGCATATTTTTCAACAAGATATAAAATCAGGTTAAGCGATGAGTATGCGCCGCCGCTTGAGTAAATACCGTTTTCATCTGTAATGATTTTATCTTCAACAAGATTTATATCCGGGAACATATTTCTGAAAGCATTTGCCGCAAGCCAGTGTGTTGCACATTTGCGCTCATTCAATAACCCTGTTGACGCAAGCAGGAACGCGCCAAGACATAAGCTTGCTACCTCCGCGCCGTTGTTGTATTGATCGACTATCCAAGGAATAAATTCTTTGTTAGCATCTATAGCTTTTCCAAGATCGCCATACATTGCGGGAATAATAACAAGATCAGACCTTTGAATATTTTTTATCGGTTCTGTAGTGATTGTATAAAGACCATCATTCAGTTGTGATTTATCCGCAAGTCCGGCAAGTTGAATTTTAAATAACGGCGGTTGTCCCATTCTTTCAAGGAAAGAATTTGCTTCAGTGAATACCTGTCTTGGTCCTTCAATGTTGCCTAATATTGCGCCTTTGGACACAATGATTGTGATTGTTTTCATGATGCTGGTAAATCATTATGGATAAAATTTGTGTGCAAGTCTAAAGAAAAAATAATTTTCTTTCAACACAATAATCTGCTTTCGCTCTTTCAGATTTTTTATAATAATTTCATTTTTTTCACAGATTTGTCAAACCAGCAACCATACAATAACATTTTAGCTTCGGAAATTTATTCCTTGGATGGTCCGTATAATAATAGTTCTTTAACCTGACCCACTCTCATCTTGATATCTTACAAACAAAACTTTATCTTTGTTAGGAATAATTCTTATCTAATAATTTTTATCTATGAAAAAGCCCAAACTTGAAATTGAATTGAAAAACAGCAGCCTGAAGGTTACTCCTCAAAGGGTTGCTGTTCTGGAAGCCTTATCTAATCTGAAAGATCATCCCACTGCTGATAAAATCAAAGAGTACGTTGTCAAAAATCATCCGCACATTGCTGTTGGTACAATCTATAAAACTCTTGAAACATTTGTTGAAAAAGGATTAGTTAAAAAAGTAAAAACCGAACATGACTTTATGCGTTATGATGCTATACTTGACAAACATCATCACTTATATTGCGAAGACACAGAACGAATAGAAGATTTTTTTGATGAAAATCTTAATACAATTCTGGAAGATTATTTTAAGAAGAAGAAAATTCCAAACTTTAAAGTAAAAGATATAAAGCTGCAGATAATCGGAACATTTAATAAAAAAAATTAATTGAATAACTATTAACCTAATAACATCAGGAGAAATATTATGAACGATGAAAGCAAATGCCCAGTAAATCATAGTGCGGGCAGTGGTACAAAAAACCGTGACTGGTGGCCTAACCAGCTAAACCTTGGAATACTTCACCAGCACCATCCGGCATCCAATCCAATGGATAAAAAATTTAACTACGCAAAAGAATTTGAAAAGCTCGACTACAAAGCTCTTAAGAAAGATCTATATGCGTTGATGACTGATTCGCAGGATTGGTGGCCTGCAGATTGGGGACATTATGGCGGTTTATTTATTCGAATGTCATGGCACAGCGCAGGAACATATCGTACAGCAGACGGTCGCGGCGGCGGCGGAACCGGTAACCAGCGTTTTGCACCCGTGAATAGCTGGCCGGACAATGGTAACCTTGATAAAGCTCGTCGCTTACTCTGGCCAATCAAACAGAAATATGGAAATAAAATTTCCTGGGCTGATTTAATGATATTAGCAGGTAACGCTGCACTTGAATCAATGGGATTTAAAACATTCGGTTTTGCAGGCGGACGCGAAGACATCTATCAACCTGAAGAAGATATTTACTGGGGTGCTGAAAAGGAATGGTTAGCAACCAGCGATAAACCTCATAGCCGTTACTCGGGTGAAAGAGATCTGGAAAATCCTCTTGCTGCTGTGCAGATGGGACTGATTTATGTTAACCCTGAAGGTCCTGATGGAAATCCTGATCCGGTTGCTTCCGGTCGTGATGTGCGCGAAACATTTAAACGTATGGCAATGAATGATGAAGAAACAGTTGCACTCACCGCAGGCGGGCATACATTCGGTAAAATGCATGGCGCAGGTGATCCGAAATTAGTTGGTCCGGAACCTGAAGCTGCCCCGATTGAGTTGCAGGGTTTGGGTTGGATAAATCAACATAAATCAGGTAAAGGAAGCGACGTAACCACAAGTGGATTAGAAGGTGCGTGGAAACCTAATCCAACCAAATGGGATTCAGGTTATTTTGATATGCTCTTCGGTTACGAATGGGAAAAAGTTAAAAGCCCGGCCGGCGCATGGCAATGGCAGGCAAAAGATGTTAAGCCGGAACACATGATTCCCGATGCTCATAATCCATCAATCAAACATCCTCCGACGATGACAACCGCGGATATGTCATTACGATTTGATCCGATCTACGAACCTATTTCCAGAAAATTCCATAAAGATCCAAAAGCGTTTGCTGATGCGTTTGCAAGAGCATGGTTTAAACTTACCCATCGTGATATGGGACCAAAGGCACGTTACCTTGGACCTGAAGTTCCAAAAGAAAATTTAATCTGGCAGGATCCGGTTCCGGCGGTTAATCATAAGCTTATCAATAAAAAAGATATTGATGGTTTGAAAAAGAAAATCCTGGATTCAGGATTATCAATCGCAGAATTAGTTTATACAGCATGGTCTTCTGCATCAACATTCCGAGGATCAGATATGAGAGGCGGAGCGAATGGTGCAAGAATCCGGTTAGAGCCCCAAATGAACTGGGAAGTTAATCAGCCAGCACAACTTGAAAAAGTTTTAAAAGTATTTAAAAATATTCAGAAAGAATTTAACAGTCGTAAAGACGGCAAGAAAGTTTCACTTGCTGATCTGATCGTCCTCGGCGGATGCAGCGCAGTTGAAGCAGCAGCAAAAGCTGCCGGACATAAAACCGAAGTACCGTTTACTCCTGGACGTATGGATGCAACACAAGCTCAGACTGATATTGAATCATTTGAGTATCTTGAACCGGAAGCAGATGGTTTCCGCAATTATCAGAAGAAAGCATTTACCGTTTCTGCAGAAGAAATGCTTGTTGACAAAGCACAACTACTTACATTAAGCGCGCCTGAGTTGACTGTGCTGGTTGGCGGATTGCGTGTGCTTGGTGCAAACTTTGGTGGATCAAAACACGGTGTGTTCACTAATAAAGTTGGTGCACTGACAAACGACTTTTTTGTAAACCTGCTTGATATGAATACAACATGGAAACCCGTTTCAGAAAAAGGTGATGTTTTTGAAGGACGAGATCGTAAAACGGGAAAAGTTAAGTGGACAGCTACACGTGTCGATCTTATCTTTGGTTCAAACTCACAGCTTCGCGCACTTGCAGAAGTTTATGCACAGGATGATGCTAAAAAGAAATTCGTGAAAGACTTTGTAGCTACGTGGAATAAAGTTATGAACCTTGATCGCTTCGATGCGAAGTAATCGTTATAATAATTCATTGTCGTCCTGAGCCTGTCGAAGGATGACGTCACACTTCGATGAACTCGGTGTGACAATTTATTTTCATTCCCAACAATTAAGGGCATCACCACGATGCCCTTTTGTTTTAATGAGTGAGCCTCTTGAATAAGAAAATTGTCAGATTTAAGTTCCTTGAGTAATTCTATTCATCTTCCGTAAAATTCGGATCTCCTAACCAACAAAAAGGAAGTATAATAGAATGATATTATCAACTGATGCATTAATAGATAATTTAAATTACCAAGTCAGCACTTCAATTCGGTGGAATTAAAAAATATGAAAAACGAAATCGTTATCTATCAAGCTGACGAGCTTGCAGATAAAATTGAAGTTAGAGTAGAAAATGAAAATGTCTGGCTTAATCGGCAGCAGATTGCTTCTCTGTTTGATAGAGATATTAAAACTATTGGAAAGCATATCAACAATGCCATGAAGGAAGAATTGGGCGGGCTTTCAGTTGTCGCAAAATTTGCGACAACTGCAGCCGATGGAAAAGTTTATCAAATCGAGCATTATAATCTTGATATGATTATTTCTGTTGGTTATAGAGTTAAATCAAAACGAGGTGTTGAATTTAGAATTTGGGCAAATATAACTCTCAAAGATTATATGATGAATGGATATGTTTTAAATAAAAGGATAAATCGTATTGAGGATAATGTCGAGGGGCTAACAAAGAAGGTTGAAACTATCGATCTGATTATAAAAACTGAACTACCTCCCAAACAAGGAATATTCTTTGACGGACAGATTTTTGATGCTCACAGATTTATTTCTGACCTGGTGAGGAAAGCAGAAAAATCCATTGTCCTTATTGATAATTATGTTGACGATACTGTGCTGGGCTTGTTTACCAAGAGAAAGAAAAATGTTAAGGTCACTATTTATACAGGAAATTTATCTAAGGCTTTTATGACCGATCTGAAAAAGTTTAATGAACAATATCCCAGAATAGAGGTGAAAGAATTTAAACACTCACACGACAGGTTTATAATAATTGATGACGAGGATGTTTATCACTTTGGTGCTTCTTTGAAGGATCTCGGTAAGAAGTGGTTTGCCTTTTCGAAATTTGAAAAGAAAGCATTGGAGTTATTGAACAAGCTTAATAAGGTATGAAAAAATGAGAAGAGGCATTCTTTAACTCTCGGAACAACAGCAGCCATGGCTAATCCGTCATTATTTTTTTGCATAAGATCAATGGGCATTACTACGATGCCTTTATTGTTGTTAATCAAATTTTTCGATTTTTTTTCACATACTATGCTTCTTTGAGTAGATTAACCCAAGACTTAATATTGATAACGATGAAAGTTGTAAACTTATACAAACAAAATATGTCCGAAATCACGGACGTTCTCTGCGAAGCTTTCTACAACTACCCGGTAATGAAATATGTGCTTGGAGAAAAAGAAAATTACCCCGAACGACTTAATAAGCTTGTTACTTTTTTTGTTTCCAGCCGAATTTTAAGAAATGAACCTTTGCTTGGTGTTTACAATTCAGAAAACAAACTGGTGGCGGCGGCAACTGTTACTCTGCCCGGAGAAATTTCAAGTCCCGAAGAGTTGAAAAAGCTTAGAGACAAAACCTGGGCAGAAATCGGAGTTGAAGAAAAAGCCAGATATGAAATGTATGGCAGTATTGCTTCGGGTCTGCTTACAAAAGAAGCTCATCATCATCTGAATATGATCGGTGTTAGAAATGCTTACCGGGGAAAAGGATTAGCTCGTCAACTAATTAATAAGGTTGAGGAATTAGTTTCTGCACATCCAACAAGTGCTGGATTAAGCCTCAACACCGAAGTTGAAGCAAATGTAAATTTCTATCTTCATTTTGGTTTTGAATTATCTGGTAAAGCAATTGTAACTGAGGATATTGTTACGTGTGGATTTTTTAAAGCGAGAAAGCAAACCACGTTTTAATATTTAATAATTTGACTTCTCTTTTATTTATTCAGAAATAACATAGACAATAATCGATATTTCCATACCGGGCCCACCGTACATTTGTCGTGTTCAACCCTTTAAAATGCCGTATTAAACCCCTTTTATTTTTAAAGAACGATAGTATTTTTGTTCAGCATTTATCAGACACTTATAACATTTCACATTTACATTTCGGGGAGCCGGAGTTTGATTTAATCAATCCACGGCAACAATCAGATTTTCTCTTTCCGTTTAAAAGAAGAATATATTCATTAAACATAAAAAGGAGTTCAAAATGAAATCAATCAATCCTTATCTTAATTTTGAAGGCAACACCGAAGAAGCTTTCAACTTTTACAAAAAAGTTTTTGGCGGAGATTTTCTTGGCGGTGTTTATCGTTTTAAAGATACGCCAGGCACAGAGAATCTTTCTAATTCAGAAAAAGAAAAAATAATGCATGTTGCTTTACCAATGGGTACTTCAAACATGATAATGGCTACCGATGCCCTTGATTCAATGGGACATAAACTTACTTTCGGAAATAACTTTTACATCTCCATCGATGCTGAAAGCAAGGATGAGGCTGATAAATTATACAAGGGATTATCAGAGGGCGGTAAAGTTGAATCCCCAATGAAGGATGAATTCTGGGGTTCTTATTTCGGAATGATTACCGACAAATTCGGTGTTCAGTGGATGATAAGTTACTCAACCCAGCAAGCGAATAATTAAACCGACTTAATTAATTTTTACTACAGGTATTTAAATGCAAAAAATTTCTCCGTTCATCTGGTTTGACAACAATGCCGAGGAAGCTGTTAATTTTTATACTTCACTATTTCAAAATTCAAAGATCAATAAGACAGTAAGATACGATGAAGCTTCAGCTAAGGCGGCGGGAAGACCTGCCGGTTCGGTGCTTACTATTTCTTTTCAACTCGAAGGACAAAACTTTACAGCACTAAACGGCGGACCTCATTTTAAATTAAATCAATCTATTTCTTTGTTTGCTTATTGTGAGTCTGATAAAAAAATTGAAAACATTTATAATAAGCTATGTGAAGCCGGAAATGTTATATTCAAACTCGATAAATATGACTGGAGTCCTAAATACGCATGGGTTGTGGATAAGTTCGGACTCTCATGGCAGCTTGATGTTGAGAAAATTAATTCGCCTCAGAAAATTGTTCCTGCGTTATTATTTTCGAATGAAAAAAATCAAAAGATAAAAGAAGCAATTTCATTTTACAGTTCGGTTTTTCCTGATTCAAAAACTATGATGGAGTTTCCTTATCAGGAGTCTGCCGGACTTCCTGAAGGAACTTTGTTGTTTGCGCAGTTTAAATTAGCCGGTTATCTTTTCAACTCAATGAGCAGCACATTAAAACATGATTTTGATTTTAACGAAGCTTTATCTTTTGTTGTTGATTGCAATGACCAGGATGAAGTAGATCACTACTGGAATAAACTAACTTCCGGTGGCGGACAGGAAAGTATGTGCGGCTGGCTAAAAGACAGGTATGGAGTATCATGGCAAATCGTCCCAAGAATATTGTTTGAAATGTTGAATGATAAAGATCCCGCAAAAGCTAAAAAAGCAATGACAGCAATGCTGCAGATGAGAAAGATTGATATTGCCGGTTTGGAAAAAGCATGTCGCGGTTGATAAATTTAAAACGGAACAAATACTTGCTTCACTAAAGATTAAGGAAAAAAATTATGTCGTTTCAAGCTTATCTTGAAAATATAAAAACGAAGACAGGAAAAACCCCTGAAGATTTTAAAAACCAGATGCAGAAAGAGGGAAAACTAAAACCCGGACTGAAAGCAACGGAACTTATTACCTGGTTAAAAAAGAATTATGATTTAGGTCATGGTCATTCAATGTCAATATGGGCAGTGTTTAAATCAAAAGGGTGGGTTCAAGATTCAAAAAAGAAAAAGGAATAATAATGAACACAACAAAAATCACAGTAAGCGCAGATATATCCGCAGATGTAAAAAAAGTCTGGGATTATTACACAAAACCCGAACACATCACAAAATGGAATTATGCTTCCGACGACTGGCATTGTCCGAAAGCTGAAAATGATTTACGTGTCGGCGGAAAGATGAACAGCAGGATGGAAGCAAAAGACGGAAGTTTTGGATTCGACTTTGAAGCTATTTATGATGAGGTCGTTATTCAGAAAAAAATTACTTACACAATGCTGGACGGCAGAATGGCAACAACTGATTTTGAAAGTTCCGGTAGCAAAACAAAAGTTACCATAATCTTTGATGCGGAAACTCAAAACTCTGTTGATCTGCAAAGAACAGGCTGGCAGGCGATCCTTGACAATTTTAAAAAGTATGTTGAAGCAAATTAGCTAAGGAAGAATTGAATATGAAAATAAAGTCTTTAGTCGTGTTTCTGCTGGCAATTTCGTTTATATCATTTGCACAAAATGAGAACAGTTCCGGCAAATATGCTGATGTTAACGGAATGAAAATGTACTACGAAGTTTCCGGCAAAGGCAACCCACTTATAGTCTTGACTGGTGCTCATATGGATATTATGAGTATGGGAAAGATCATACCAATGCTTGCGGAAACGCACATGGTTTATGCTCTGGAATTTCAGGGACATGGTCATACGGAAGATATTGACAGACCAATTACATATCAGAATCTCGCTGATGATGTTGCTGATTTTATGGATGAAGTAGGGTTAAATAAAGCTGATGTGTTTGGTTATTCAATGGGAGCCCAGGTAGGATTGCAGCTCGCTATCAGCCAGCCGCAGAAGGTGAACAAACTTATCTTTGCCTCTGGTGCTTATGATCTTAAAGGCTGGCAGCCTGCATACACTGAATTCATACCGATGATGACACCCGAGATGTTTCTTACTATGCCTTTCTTTGCAGAAAAACATAAGCAGGCAGAAAATCCGGATGCATATATTGCGTTCCTTAAAAAGATGATTGCGCTTGAACATGAACCAATGTCTTTGGAAGAAGAAGTTAAAAAATTGAAAACCCCTGTGCTGATCATTGCGGGCGATGCAGACGTAGCAACACTTGAACATATTGTTTCTATGTTCCGGCTTCTTGGCGGTGGTGTAATGGGTGATATGGGAAAACCTTTACCTGAATCCCGGTTAGCAATTTTACCTGCAACATCGCATACCGCAGTTATAAGTCAGCCTGATCTTCTTATTGCTTTCATCGAACCATTTCTGAAAGGAGAAACTCCAAAAGGATTTTTTGAAAATTGATAATTGTAGAATGGTATTAAAAACATATAATTATAATTTTTAAAGAAGTTTTATGAATGATATTACATTTACACCTTTTCCGAATTTGGAAACCGAAAATTTCATTCTGCGTCAACTGATCCAGACCGATGATAATGAAATATTTTTATTGCGTTCGGATGACAGTGTTGCCCGGTATCTGGATAGACAAAAAGCAAAAACCATAGATGACGCAAGGGCATTTATAAAAAAAATTAATGACAATATTTTGAATAATGAATCGATCTATTGGGGAGTAACAAGGAAAGACACACAAAAAATTATTGGGACAATTTGTCTTTTTCAAATTTCAAAAAAAGAATCGAAAGCGGAAATTGGGTTTGAAGTTATTCCGCGGGATCAGGGCAGAGGAATTATGAAAGAAGTTATTCCTGCCGTACTTGATTTCGGGTTCAAAACAATGGGCCTAAAGTTTATTGAAGGTGATGTCGATCCGCAAAATATTCGCTCGATTAAATTGATGGAAAGATTTGGATTTGAGTTTTATTCAAAGCATGAAAAAACGGATGTATATAGGTTGTGTAGTAAATAATATTTCCTGTCGGCACAATTTTCCAGTTGTTTACTTGTGGGCAAACAGCAGTTTATGGATACAAAAAAATTAAGTTCAAAAGCAATTGTATTTCATTATAAAAAATCGGTAGGTGGTATATGAAATCAAATATGAAAACAGTTAAAAGTATTGATGACTATATAAAAAATTTCCCGCAAGAAATACAAAAAATTCTCGAACAGGTGCGTCAGGCTATTATAAACTCTGCACCCGAAGCAGAAGAAACCATCAACTATCAGATACCGACATTTAAATTGAATGGAAATCTTGTTCACTTCGCTGCGTTTAAAAATCACATCGGTTTTTATCCGGCACCATCAGGACTAAAAGCATTCAGAAAAGAAATATCAAAGTACAAATCGTCT